>NZ_JBEZDN010000131.1:0-22299 GCF_040648315.1 Pseudonocardia sp. NPDC049154 | reverse complement strand
TCCCCGATGCAGTTGATCCACTGCCCCTGGTGCGGCCCCCGCGAGGAGGTCGAGTTCTGCTACGGCGGCCAGGCCCACCTCGCCTACCCGGACGATCCGGCCGCGCTGTCCGACCAGCAGTGGGCCCGGTTCGTGTTCTTCCGGGACAACCCCAAGGGGCCCTTCGCCGAACGCTGGAGCCACAGCGCCGGGTGCCGGCGCTGGTTCAACGCCGTCCGCGACACCCGCAGCTACCACTTCCTCGCCACCTACACGATCGGCGACCCCCGCCCGGAGGTGACCTCGTGAGCAGCGCCGACAGCCGTGTCGACGGGTACGGCCGCATCGACCGCACCCGCACCCTGACCTTCACCTTCGACGGGCAGGAGTACACCGGCCACCCCGGCGACACCCTGGCGTCGGCGCTGCTGGCGAACGGGGTCCGCCGCATCGCGACCAGCGTGAAGCGGGTGCACCGGATCCGGGCGGAGCAGGTCGTCGTGGCCACCGGCGCGCACGAACGGCCGATCGTGGTCACCGACAACGACCGGCCCGGGATCATGCTCGCCGCGTCGGCGCGCGACTACCTGCACCGGTACGGCGTGCTTGCGGGCCGCCAGATCGTCGTCTTCACCAGCGACGACGCCGCGTACTCCGCCGCGGCCGACCTCGCCGCGGCGGATGACGCGGTCACCGTGGTCGACGCCCGCACGGACGTGCCGGCCGTGGCCGCCGGGTGCGTGCGCCGGCGGATCCCGGTGCACGGCGGCGTCATGGTCGTCGGGACCACGGGGGAGGAGCGGATCCGGCAGGTGCAGCTCGCCGCCCCCGGCGAGCAGCCCTGGACCCTGCCCTGCGACCTGCTGCTCGTCTCCGGCGGCTGGAACCCGACGGCCCACCTGTTCAGCCACGTCAAGGGCGCGCTCCCCTACGACCCCGCGCTCGGCGCCTTCCGCCCGGGCGAGACGCTGCCCGGCGTCAGCGTGATCGGTGCCGCCAACGGCACCCTGGACCTGGCCGGGTGCCTGCGCGAGGGGGCGGGCGGCGACGCGCCGAGCACCGCCGCCGAGCCGGAGCGCCTGCCGACCCAGGTGCTCTGGCGCACCGCGGGCGACGCGGACCGCCAGTTCGTGGACATCCAGCGGGACGCGACCGAGGCCGACATCGCCCGGGCCGTGGGCGCGGGCATCCGCTCGGTCGAGCACGTCAAGCGGTACACCACCATCGGCACCGCGCACGACCAGGGCAAGACCTCCGGGGTGATCGCGTCGGGGATCACCGCGGACATCCTCGGCACGACCGTGGACGCATTGGGCACCACGACCTTCCGCCCGCCCTACACCCCGGTCGCGTTCGCCGCGCTGGCCGGCCGCGAGCGCGGACGGCTGTTCGACCCGGTGCGCACCACGGCCCTGCACGACTGGCACGTCGCGGCGGGTGCGGAGTTCGAGGACGTCGGGCAGTGGAAGCGCGCCCGGCACTACCCGCGCCCCGGCGAGGACATGGAGGCCGCGGTGCTGCGCGAGTGCGCGGCCGTCCGTGCCGGCGTGGGCATCCTCGACGGCTCCACCCTCGGCAAGATCGACGTCCAGGGCCCGGACGCCGCGGTGCTGCTCGACCGCGTCTACACGAACATGATGAGCAGCCTGAAGGTCGGACGCGCGCGCTACGGCGTGATGTGCGGCAACGACGGCATGGTCATCGACGACGGCACCGTGCTGCGCCTGGCCGAGGACCGCTTCCTGGTCACGACCACCACCGGCGGCGCGGCGCCGATCCTCGACCACCTCGAGGAGTGGGTGCAGACCGAGTGGCCGGAGCTGCGCGTGCACCTCGCCTCGGTCACCGAGCAGTGGGCGGTCTTCCCGGTCGTCGGGCCGCGCTCACGCGACGTCCTCGGCGAGGTGTTCCCCGGCCTCGACGTGTCGAACGAGGCGTTCCCGTTCATGTCGTGGCGGGACACCGAGCTCGACGGCGTCCCGGTGCGGATCGCGCGCATCTCCTTCTCCGGCGAGCTCGCCTACGAGGTCGATGTCAACTCCTGGTACGCGCGGTCGTTGTGGCTGCGGCTGCTCGACGCCGGGGCGCCGTACGGCATCACCCCGTACGGCACCGAGACGATGCACGTGCTGCGCGCCGAGAAGGGCTACCCGATCATCGGGCAGGACACCGACGGCACGGTCACCCCGCAGGACCTGGGCATGGAGTGGGCGGTGTCGAAGAAGAAGCCGGACTTCGTGGGCAAGCGGTCGTTCGCCCGCCCGGCGAACCACGATCCGCTGCGCAAGCAGCTGGTGTCGCTGCTGCCCACGGACGCGCGGACGAAGCTGCCGGAGGGCTCGCAGATCGTCGAGTTCCGCGCGGACGGCGTGGTTCCCCCGCCGCCGGTGCCCATGCTCGGGCACGTCACTTCCAGCTACCACAGCGCCGAGCTCGGCAGGCCGTTCGCGTTGGCCCTGGTCAAGGGCGGACGCGCCCGCGTCGGCGATGTCGTGCACGTCCCCGTCGCGGGTGTGCTCGTGCCCGCCGAGATCGGCTCGTCCGTGCTCGTCGACCCGGAAGGAACCCGTCGCGATGGGTGAGCGCACCCTGTTCCGCACGCACCCGCTCGCGGACCGGATCCCGGCGCTGGACGCCGCGGAGACGGAGGGCCTGCGCATCGAGGCCGAGGCCGGGGTCGCCGCGGTGGACCTGCGCGTCGACCCGACCGGGCCGGGGGTCGACGCCGCCGCGCGGGCGCTCGGCCCGCGGCTGCCCACGCAGCCGAACACCTGGAAGCGCACCCACGACGGGCAGGCCGTCTGGCTGGGCCCGGACGAATCGTGCGGCCCTCCTTCGCCGGCCACCTGGCCGACTGGCTGCTCGACGCCGCCCTCGAGTTCCGTACCGACCCGGCCGCCGCCCCGACTCCCGCCGCCTTCCCCTGACGCACCACCGTCGCGGTCGCCGACGACCGCCACGTGAGGAGAGACCCAGCATGAGCACCACCCCCCGCGTCGTCATCATCGGAGCCGGGATCGTCGGGGCGAACCTGGCCGACGAGCTCACCCAGCGCGGCTGGGACCAGGTCACCGTCCTGGACCAGGGGCCGCTGCCGCTGACCGGCGGCTCGACCTCGCACGCGCCCGGCCTCGTCTACCAGACCACCGCGTCGAAGACGATGACCGAGTTCGCCACCTACACCGTCGAGAAGTTCCTGGGCCTGGACGTCGACGGGGCGTGGTGCTTCAACCAGGTCGGCGGGCTGGAGGTCGCCACCACCCCCGAGCGGCTGGCCGACCTGCACCGCAAGCAGGGCTGGGCCACCTCCTGGGGGGTGCCCGGTGAGGTGGTCGGGCCCGAGGAGTGCGTGCGGCTGCATCCGCTGCTCGACCGGGACCAGGTCCTCGGCGGCTTCCACACCCCGACCGACGGCTTGGCGAAGGCAGCCCGCGTGGTGGTGGCCGTGGCGCGGCGGGCCGAGGCCCGCGGTGCGGTGTTCCAGGGCTCCACCCGCGTCGTCGGGATCAACCGGTCCGGCGGCCGGGTCACCGGCGTGCGGACCGACAAGGGCGAGGTGCCTGCGGACATCGTGGTGTCCTGCGGCGGCTTCTGGGGCCGGGAGCTCGGGAAGCTGGTCGGGATGCGGGTGCCGCTGCTGCCGCTGGCCCACCAGTACGTGCGGACCGGGCAGGTCGGCGACCTCGTCGGGCGCAACGACGACCTGGTCGAGGCCCGCCTGCCGATCCTGCGCCACCAGGACCGGGACCTGTACTACCGCGAGCACAACGACTGCCTCGGCATCGGCTCCTACGCCCACCGCCCGATGCCCGTGCGCATCGGCGACCTCCCCGAGGTCGAGGACGACGACATGGGCGAGGCCGCCATGCCGTCGATGCTGCCGTTCACCGAGGAGGACTTCGCCCCCTCCTGGGAGCACAGCAGGCAGCTGCTGCCGTCCCTGCGGGACGCGAAGATCGAGACCGGGTTCAACGGGATCTTCTCCTTCACCCCGGACGGCGGCCCGCTGATCGGCGAGTCTCCGGACGTCGCCGGGTTCTGGATCGCCGAGGCGGTCTGGGTGACCCACTCCGCCGGCGTCGCCCGCTCCGTCGCCCAGCTGCTCGTCGACGGCCGCAGCGAGATCGACCTGCACGGCTGCGACGTGGCCCGCTTCGACGAGATCGAGACGACGGACGCCTATGTCGACGAGACCGCGCAACGGAACTTCGAGGAGATCTACGACGTGGTGCACCCCCTGCAGCCCAAGCTCTCCCCGCGCGGCCTGCGGGTCAGCCCGTTCCACGCCCGGCAGAAGGAGCTGGGGGCGTTCTTCCTGGAGTCGCACGCCTGGGAGCGTCCGCACTGGTACGAGGCCAACGCCCCGCTGGTCAAGGAGCTGCCCGCCGAGTGGCAGCCGCCGGGCCGGGACGCCTGGTCGGCGATGTTCCACTCGCCGATCGCCGCGGTGGAGGCGTGGAAGACCCGCACCGCGGTGGCGCTCTACGACATGACCCCGCTCACCCGGCTCGAGGTCTCCGGGCCCGGGGCGGTCGCGTTCCTGGAGCGGCTGACGACCGGGACGACGGACAAGTCCGTCGGCTCGGTCACCTACACCCTCGCGCTCGACGAGGCCGGTGGGATTCGCGGTGACCTCACCGTCGCCCGCCTCGGCGAGGACCTGTTCCAGGTCGGCGCCAACGGGCACCTCGACCTCGACCATCTCCGCCGGCAGGCCCCGCGCGACCACAGCGTGCAGATCCGCGACATCACCGGCGGCACCTGCTGCATCGGGGTGTGGGGGCCGCTGGCCCGCGACCTGGTCCAGCCGCTCTCCGAGGACGACCTGTCGAACGAGGGGCTGAAGTACTTCCGCGCGAAGGCCGCGCACATCGCCGGCATCCCGGTCACCGCGATGCGGCTGTCGTACGTCGGCGAGCTGGGCTGGGAGATCTACACCGGTGCCCAGTACGGGCAGAAGCTGTGGGACGTGCTGTGGGAGGCCGGGCGGCCCCTCGGCGCCGTCGCCGCCGGCCGGGCCGCGTTCACCAGCCTCCGGCTGGAGAGGGGCTACCGCGCCTGGGGCGCGGACATGACCACCGAGCACAACCCGTACGAGGCCGGGGTCGGCTTCGCGGTGCGCCCGCAGAAGGGTGAGTTCGTGGGCCGCGCCGCGCTCGAGGGAGTCTCCGCCGACACCGTCACCCGCCGGCTCACCTGCCTGACCGTCGACGACGGCCGCAGCGTCGTGCTGGGCCACGAGCCGGTGTTCCTCGACGGCCGGCCGGCGGGCTACGTCACCTCCGCCGCGTTCGGGCACACCGTCGGCACGCCCGTCGCCTACGCCTGGCTGCCCGCCGTCGAGATCGGCACGTCTGTTGAGATCCAGTACTTCGGCCGCCGGGTGCGCGCGACCGTGGCCGCCGAGCCGCTGGTCGACCCCGACATGACCCGCATCCGCCGCTGACCGCCCGAGGACGGAACCCCATGCGCACGGACACCCTCGACGAGTTCCTGCAGGCCCTCGCCGCTCGCGTGCCGGCCCCCGGCGGCGGCGCGAGCGCCGCGCTGCAGGCCGCACAGGCCGCGGCCCTCGTCGGCATGGTCGCCCGCTACAGCGACGGCCCGAGACCGGCCGACCACGCCGCCGTCGTCATCGCCGTCCGCGACGACTCCGACGCGTGCCGCCTGTGCGCGCTGGACCTCGCCGAACAGGACACCGCTTTGTTCGGCGCGGTCGCCGACGCCTACGGGCTGCCGCGGTCGACCGGGCAGGAGAAGGCCGCCCGGTCCCTGGCGATCGCGGCCGCGCTGATCGAGGCGGGCCGCGTCCCCGCCCAGGTCGTCGCGCTGGCCGAGCGGATCGTCGGGCTGGCCGAGCGGCTGCTCCCGGTCGGCAACCCCAACGTCGTCAGCGACGTGGCGGCGGCCGCGGACGCCGCCCGAGCGGCGGCGTCCACCGCCCGCGTCAACGTCGAGATCAACCTCGCCGGCATCGCCGATGCCGCCGCGCGCACGGAGCTCACCGACGCCCTCGGCGGCGTCGACGACCTCCTCACCCGCGCCGACAAGGTCACCGCCGCCGTCCGGGAGCAGATCCTCCGATGACGGCGCGGCGCGCGGGTGGCGCGGGTGCACGACATGGCCGCGACCGCGGACGCGCCGGCGATCCTCGCCGCCCTGGGCCGAGCGGGCGTCAGATGATCGCCCGCACGGCCTTCTCGAAGCCGAGGACGTGCTCGCGGGCCAGGTCCTCGGCCGCCGGGCCGTCCTGACCGGCGATCGCGCGCAGCAGCCCGACGTGCTCGCCGACGTGCCGGTCGAACTCCGGCATGCGGTCCAGGAAGAGGCAGAAGATCCGGGTCGCGAGGTTGTTGTAGCGCACCAGGGTGTCCTCGAGGTGGGGGTTGCCCGCCGCGTGGTAGATCGCGCGGTGCACGCGCAGGTCCCAGCGCATCAGCTCGCTGCGCCCGAGCGTGCGCACGTCGAGCTGCTCGGTGTCGTCCGCCAGCCGGGCCAGCTCGGTGCGCACGGCCGGCCCGGCGGTCTCGGCCGCCCGGCGCGCGGCGAGCGGCTCGAGCTGCTCGCGGATCTCCGAGATGTACGCGAGGTCGGTGATGTCCACGCCGGTAGCGAAGGTGCCTCGGCGGGGGTAGGAGATCACGAGCCGGTCCAGCTCGAGCCGCTTGAGCGCCTCGCGCACGGGGGTGCGGCCGACGCCGATCGTGCGCACCAGCTCGGCGTCGTCGAGCGGGGCCATCGGCGGGATCTCGAGCATGATCAGCCGGTCCTGGATCGCGGTGTACGCGCGGTCGGCGAACGACAGCGAGCTCGGCTCGCCGTCCTGGGGCGCAGCGGTCACGATCGGGAGTCTATTCGCCTGACATCCCGTCGGCGAACACGCCGAACTCATCAGCGATACCTCTTGTCCATCACTGATATACCAATCTAGTATCTGGGCTCCCGACGATGTGACCCGGTGGGCTGGCCCTCGACGTCGTGGAGTGCTGATTCGACATGCTGGAGACCCCCGTGACCCGCTCGTTCACCCTCACCCTGAGCTGCCCGAACCGCACCGGCATCGTCCGCGCCGTCAGCGCCTACCTGTTCGAGCACGGCTGCGACATCAGCGAGTACCAGCAGTTCGACGACTCGGTCCGGTCCCGATTGTTCCTGCGCACCCGGTTCACGGCGGACACCGGCGTCGACCTCGACGCCATGGCCCGCGGCTTCGAGCCCGTCGCCGCCGACTTCGGGATGGACTTCACCTTCTCGCCGGCCGAGCCCGTGCGGACCCTGGTCATGGTGTCCAAGCTCGGGCACTGCCTCAACGACCTGATCTTCCGCTGGCGGGCCGGCAGCCTCGGCGCCGAGATCGTCGCGGTCGTGTCCAACCACGACGACCTGCGCCCGATGGCGGAGGCCGCCGGGCTGCCGTACGTCCACGTCCCGGTCACGCCCGAGACCAAGTCCGAGGCCGAGGCCCGGCTGCTGAAGCTCGTCGACGAGTACGAGGCCGAGCTCGTCGTGCTGGCCCGGTACATGCAGGTCCTGTCCGACCAGACCTGCAAGGCCCTGTACGGGCGGGCGATCAACATCCACCACTCGTTCCTGCCCGGATTCAAGGGCGCCAAGCCCTACCACCAGGCCTACGACCGCGGGGTCAAGCTCGTCGGTGCCACGGCCCACTACGTCACGCCGGACCTCGACGAGGGGCCGATCATCGAGCAGGAGGTCATCCGCATCGACCACACCTACGACCCCACGGCCCTGCAGACGGTCGGCCGCGACGCCGAGGCCCTGGCTCTGTCGCGCGCTGTGCGCTGGCACTGCGAGCGGCGGGTCCTGCTCAGCGGGCACAGCACCGTCGTCTTCCGCTGAGGTCGACTCGTCGCGGCCTGCCCGTGAGTGGCGACAGTCGCTATGGCGACCATCGCCACTCACGAGGCCGGCACTGCCCACAGACCGCGCGCCAGTCGAGGATCACGAAGTCACCGGGGGCGACGGACCTTCTGCGACGACTCGGTACTCCACTTCGTGGTTCGGGGGCAGGTCGGGTCTCACCCCCGGCGTTCGGACCGGGGAGGGTTCTCGAGGGGTACGCCCTCCGGCGAGAGGACGGGTGCAAGGAGGTCGGCGCTGGACCGCAGCGGCGCGGCCCCCGCGAGCGGCCGGCCGGCCGACTCCCGCAGGAACCAGGTGCTGACGAGCCCGACGACGCCGGCACCGACGAGGTAGTAGCCGGGCCAGTCGAGGTTGCCGGTGGCGGCGACGGCCGCACCGATCGCCGTGGGCGCCGTCCCGGCGAACGTCGAGACGAACACGTTGAAGACGATCGCCAGACTCCCGTACCGGATCAGCGTCGGGAACAGCGCGGGCAGGGTCGACGGCGTCACCGCGGCGAAGCAGAGCAGGGTCGCGCCCATGATGAGGAGGCCGGCGATCTGCCCGCCGAGGCCGTGACGGAGCAGCCACACGGCGGGTAGCCCCAGCACGACGAGCGCCGCGCTCCCGGCGAAGAGGATCGGCTTGCGGCCGATCCGGTCGCTCAGGCGGCCCACCGGCAGGATCACGCACAGCAACAGCAGCATCACGACGACCTGCAGCCCGGTGGACAGCGCCTCGCTGGTCCCGCTCTCGCCGACCCGCGGCAACGTGCCGGTCAGATAGGTCGGCACGTAGTTCGTCAGCACGTAGTTGGTGACGTTCCAGGCGACGACGAGCCCCGCCCCGACCAACGCCGCGGAGCGGTACCGGGTGAT
This sequence comes from Pseudonocardia sp. NPDC049154, assembly GCF_040648315.1. Classification (NCBI taxonomy): domain Bacteria; kingdom Bacillati; phylum Actinomycetota; class Actinomycetes; order Pseudonocardiales; family Pseudonocardiaceae; genus Pseudonocardia; species Pseudonocardia sp. NPDC049154. The sequence continues at coordinate 13,579 of NZ_JBEZDN010000131.1, read as the reverse complement.
CAGGATCTGGAAGGCCCGGCGCGGGGACATCGTCGAGATCGCGGGCGAGCGCTCCAGGAGCTGGCGGAACGCCGGCGTCTCCTCCAACCGCATCCGCAGGTAGATGCCGGTGATCCCGAGCGGGAGCGCCAGCATGAACGGCAACCGCCAGCCCCACGACAGCAGGTCGTCCGAGGGCAGCAGCGCGATGAGAACGGCCGAGGTGCCCGCGCCGAGGGTGTAGCCGACCAGGGTGCCGAACTCCAGCCAGCTGCCGAAGAAGCCGCGGCGCCGGTCGGGGGAGTACTCGGCGACCAGGGTGAGCGCGCCCGTGTACTCGCCGCCCGCGGAGAAGCCCTGCAGCATGCGGAGGAACAACACGATCAGCGGAGCGGCGACGCCGATCGCCGCGTGACCGGGGACCAGGCCGAGCAGGACCGTCGCGACGGCCATCATCAGGACGGTGGCCGAGAGGACCTTCGTCCGGCCGATCCGGTCGCCGAGCGGGCCGAACACCAGACCGCCGAGCGGGCGGACCAGGAACGCGGCCGCGAAGGCCCCGAGGGTGAGGACGGGGGCCCAGTCGCCGGCGTCGGGGAAGAAGACCCGGTCGAGCGCCACGGCGGCCAGGTAGGAGTAGATCCCGAAGTCGTACCACTCGGCGACGTTGCCGACCGCGGCTGCCTTGGTCGCGCGACGGACCGTCGTCTCGTCCTCGATGACGGGCGGTCCGACCGAGACGAACCGGTCCTCGGGCACACCGGTCATGACATCCCCCCTCGGCACGGGACGCAGGGCACGGACGGACAGCGACGCAACATGATCCGCCTTGATCGTCGTGGAGGAGGAACTGATATATCTATTGACCGTAAAAGATGTGTCACACGGGGTCAACCCTCGGGCCCGGGATTCAGGGACCGACGAGCTCCTGGAGTCGCGCGGTGATCGCCGCGGCCGCGTGGGCCAGGGCCCGCGCGGCCGACGGGAAGTCGGTGGGGTCGAGCGCGCCGCTGCGCCCGGACACGCTGAGGGTCCCGGCGAGCTGCCCGCTCGCCCCGTGCAGCCCCACGGCGACCGCGTTCAGGTCGACCTCGAGCTCGCCGTGCGTCGCCGCCCACCCGCGCTCGCGCACCTCGTCGAGGTCGGCGAGGAGCGCGGCGCGGTCGACCAGCGTGTGCTCGGTGAAGCGGGTGCGGGGCCGGTCGAGGGCCTCCTGCAGGGCGTCGGGGCCGAATCCGGCGAGCAGCACCTTGCCGCCGGCCGTCGCGTAGAGCGGCGACCGCAACCCGATCCAGTTGCGGTCGGTGGGTGGCTCCTGCACGACGACCGTCGCGTGCGAACCCTCCAGCACGCTGACGCTCACCGTGCCGGACAGCTCGGCGGCCAGTCGCGCGCAGATCGGCCTGCTCTCCGCGGCGATGTCGAGCTGGGCCGCGGTCGCCCCGGCGAGTCGCACGATCCCGAATCCGAGCCGGTACTTGCCGCGGGTGCCGGTGCGCTCGACGAGCCGGTGCTTCTCGAGCGCGGCGAGCAGGCGCGACGCCGTGGACTTGTGGATTCCCAGCTCGCGGGCCACTTCGGTGGTGCCGGACGGACCTCGGCGCGCGAGCAGCGGCAGGATGGCGAGGGCGCGATCGACCGCCTGTGTCGCGGACCGCTGTTCCGCAGAAACATTCTTGTTGCGCATTCTGCAACTCCGGAGCCGGTTGTCGACGAACGTGGCGACGCCGATTGACGGTGCCAGTGAAGGATCTCATCCTCGTGTTGCGAATCGCATGACGTGTTCCGCGATAGGCAACAGGAGCAAGGATGATCTATGTTGGCGCGGCCTCGGACATCCCCGACGGTGAAGCGGCTCGGGTACAGGGCGAGGTGAGCATCGCCGTCTTCCACGTCGACGGCGCTCTCTACGCGATCGACGACACCTGCACCCACCAGGACGCCTCGCTGTCCGACGGGTGGGTCGAGGGGTGTGCGGTCGAGTGCCCGCTGCACGCCGCCTGCTTCGACCTGCGCACCGGGAGGCCCAGCGGGCCACCGGCCAAGAAGCCCGTCCGCACCCATCGGGTGGTCGTCTCGGACGGGCACGTCTGGGTCGAGGAGTCGGTGGAGGTCGAGACCGGGGCCCGGCCCGGCGTACGCGTCGGCGCGGTGGCGGCGGAGGTCGCCTGATGCGCACCGTCACCGTCGTCGGGGCCTCGCTCGCCGGCCTCGCGGCCGCCCGCGCCCTGCGCGCCGAGGGGTTCGACGGAAGGATCGTCGTGGTCGGCGACGAGGAACACGCACCCTACGACCGGCCGCCGCTGTCCAAGGAGTTCCTCTCCGGCGCACTCTCGACCGAGGACCTCGCGCTGACGACCCCCGAGGACGCCGAGCTCGCCGCCGACTGGCGGCTCGGTCACCGGGCCGTCGCGCTCGACACCGCGGAGCGCACCGTCGTGCTCGACGACGGCGAGCGGATCGCCACCGACGGCGTCGTCCTGGCCACCGGGGCCCGGGCCCGGGCACTGCCGGGACCGGTGCCGGCGGGCGTGCACACGCTGCGCACCCTCGACGACGCGGTCGCCCTGCGGTCCGAGCTGGTCCCCGGCGCGCGGATGATCGTCGTCGGGGCGGGGTTCATCGGGTCGGAGATCGCCTCGACCGCGGTGGGCCTCGGCGTCGAGGTCGACGTCGTCGAGGCCGCGGCCGTCCCCCTCGAGCGCCCGCTGGGCGCGGAGATGGGCCGGGTCTGCGCCGGCCTGCACGCCGCCGCGGGCGTCCGGCTGCACACCGGGTGCGGGGTCGCCGAGATCGTCGGGTCGCCCCGCGTGCGCGCGGTCCGGCTGACGGACGGCCGGGAGCTGCCCGCCGACGTCGTCGTGGTCGGGATCGGGGCGATCCCGAACGTCGAGTGGCTCGAGGGCTCGGGCGTGACGCTCGACGACGGGGTCGTGACCGACGCGCAGGGCGCCACGTCGACACCCGGCGTCGTCGCGGTGGGGGACTGCGCGAACGCGCACCGCGGCTACACCGGATCCATGCTCCGGCTGGAGCACTGGACGAACGCGGTGCAGCAGCCGGTCGGCGCCGTCGCGGCGCTGTTCGGCCGGGTGCACACCCCGGCGCCGCACCACGAGGTGCCGTACTTCTGGTCCGACCAGTACGGACGCCGGATCCAGTTCGCCGGTCACCGCACGCCCGGTTGCCGCGTCGAGGTCCTGGAGGGCGACCCCGCCGAGGCGGACTTCCTCGCCCGGTACCTCGACCCGTCCGGGACGTCGGTCGCCGTGCTCGGCGTCGACCGCCCCCGCTCGTTCGGCCGGATGCGCCGCCGGCTCGGCCCCCGTCCCGCCGCCACCCACTGACGCCCGCCGCCTCGCCACCCGTGAAAGGACTCCAGTGAGCACCGTCGAGATCCCCGGACAGCAGTCCGCCGGTAGCCTGATCCCGACCCTGCCCGGTTCGCACTACACCGACCCCGCGATCTTCGAGCTCGAGCAGTCGCGGATCTTCGGGACCAGGTGGTTCGCCGCCGCCCGCAGCAGCGACCTCGCGAAGCCCGGCAGCTTCCGCAAGGTCGAGGTCGGCGGGGAGAGCGTGCTGCTGGTCCGCGGGCGGGACCGCGGGGTCCGGGCCTTCCTCAACGTGTGCCGGCACCGCGGCGCCCAGCTCTGCGTCGAGCCCGAGGGCTCGCTCCGCAACAAGATCCAGTGCCCGTACCACGCCTGGACGTACGGCCTCGACGGCGCGCTGATCGCGGCCCCGAACCTGAACTCGATGGCGGACGTGAACCGCGACGAGCTCGGCCTGCACACGGTCACCCTGCGGGAGTGGCTCGGCACGATCTGGATCTGCCTCGCCGACGAGCCGCCCTCCTTCGCCGACACGGTCGAGGCCGCCGTGACCGCCCGCCTCGGCGACCCCGCCGCGATCGACCGCTGGGCGATCGACACCCTCGCCGTCGGCCGCCGGATCACCTACGGCGTCAAGGCGAACTGGAAGCTGATCGTCGAGAACTTCATGGAGTGCTACCACTGCGCGACGATCCACCCGGAGCTCACCGAGGTGCTCCCGGAGTTCGCCGACGGCTACGCCGCCCAGTACTACGTCGGCCACGGGGCCGCGTTCGGCGACGACGTCAGCGGCTTCACCGTCGACGGCGGTGCCGGCTTCGAGCCGATCGCCGGCGTCGACGCCGACCACGACCGGCGCTACTACGCGATCACCGTGAACCCGCAGGTCTTCATCAACCTGGTGCCCGACCACGTGATCTTCCACCGCATGTACCCCGTGGCGGCGGACCGCACCGTCGTCGAGTGCGACTGGCTCTACCCGCAGGAGGTCCTGGACAGCGGGCGCGACCTGGACCGCTCCGTCGAGCTGTTCCACCGCGTCAACCAGCAGGACTTCGACGCCTGCGAGCGCACCCAGCCCGCGATGTCGTCCCGGGCCTACGCCGCCGGCGGCGTGCTGGTGCCCAGCGAGCACCACATCGCCGAGTTCCGCGACTGGGTCGCCGCCGCGATCGGGCACTGACACACCCACCGGCCGGCCGTGGCGCCGCCGCGGCCGGCCGTCACCTCCCGAACCCGTTCGCGCAGGTGACCGGCCTCGACGCCGGGGCGCCCGATGCCCCGGACGGTGGTCGACCCGGCCTCCTCCCGCGCGGACGATGACGCACCGCACTCCCGACGAAGGGACGCAAGCGATGACAGTCAAGGAACCTGCGACCGGGACGGGCACCGGCACCGGCGCGAGCCCCGACGAGCCGGAGGTCGTGACCACGTCCGGCACGGGCACGGCCGATCGGCGGCATCCGACCGACCGCGTCGTGTTCGGGGTCGCGGCGCTGCTCGTCCTGGCCTTCATCGTCTGGGGTATCGCCGGGACGGAGAGCCTCTCCGCGGTCTCGGGTGCGGTGCTGTCCGGGATCATGGGCGCCGGCGGGTGGTTCTTCATCCTCGCGGCCAGCGGCTTCGTCGTGTTCGCGCTCTGGCTGGCGATCAGCCGCTACGGCCGGATCCCGCTCGGGTGCGACGGCGAGGCGCCGGAGTTCCGCACGAGCTCGTGGGTCGCGATGATGTTCTCCGCGGGGATGGGCATCGGGCTGATGTTCTTCGGCGTGGCCGAGCCCCTGTCGTTCTTCACCACGCCGCCACCGGACACCGCGCCGGCCGGGACCCCGGCGGCGCTCGACGTGGCGATGGCGACCACGCTCTTCCACTGGACCCTGCACCCGTGGGCGATCTACGCCGTGGTCGGTCTCGCGATCGCCTACGGCACCTTCCGCCGCGGCCGCAGCCAGCTGATCTCGGCCGCGTTCGCCCCGCTGCTGGGCACCCGGCGCACCGAGGGCGGGCTCGGCAAGGCGATCGACATCTTCGCGATCTTCGCGACCCTGTTCGGCTCCGCCGCGTCCCTGGGCCTGGGCGCCCTGCAGATCGGCGGCGGGCTCGCCGCGCTGGGGTGGATGGACAACCCGGGCACCGGGCTGCTCGTCGCGGTCATCGCGGTGCTCACCGTCGCGTTCATCGCGTCGGCGGTGAGCGGCGTGGCCAAGGGCATCCAGTACCTGAGCAACATCAACATGGTGCTGGCGGCGTTCCTGGCGTTCTTCGTCTTCGTCGTCGGTCCGACCGTGCTGATCCTCAACCTGCTGCCCGGCAGCATCGGCCACTACCTGGCCGACCTCGCGTCGATGGCCGCCCGGACCGGCGCCGACGGCCCGGCGACGGCCGAGTGGCTGCAGAGCTGGACGGTCTTCTACTGGGCCTGGTGGATCTCTTGGACGCCGTTCGTCGGGATGTTCATCGCCCGCATCAGCCGCGGCCGTACGATCCGGCAGTTCATCGCGGGCGTCATCCTGATCCCCAGCGTGGTCTCGCTGGTCTGGTTCGCGATCTTCGGCGGCGCGGCGATCTCGGCGCAGCAGGCCGGGCAGGACCTGGCCTCGGGCGGGCAGGAGGAGAAGCTCTTCGGGCTGCTCCAGTCCTTCCCGCTCGGCACGGTGCTCAGCGTCGTCGCGATGCTGCTCGTCGCGATCTTCTTCGTCTCCGGCGCCGACGCGGCCTCGGTCGTGATGGGCACGATCTCGCAGAAGGGCTCCATCGAGCCCGGCCGCGGCATCGTGATCTTCTGGGGCACGGTGATGGGCGCCATCGCCGCGATCATGCTGCTGGTCGGCGGGGACGACGCCCTGACCGGCATCCAGAACATCACGATCATCATGGCGCTGCCGTTCGTGATCATCATGGTGCTGCTCTGCGTGTCGGTGTGGAAGGACCTGCGCTCCGACCCCTTGATCCGCCGGTCGGTCCGGGCGGGGGAGGCCGTGGAGCAGGCCGTGGACTACGGCATGAAGGCCCACGACGGCGACTTCATCCTCAACGTCAAACCGAAGTCGATGGCCGACGGCGCCGAGCAGGCGGAGGCCCGGGGCGGGCACACCATCCTGCCGGGCGAGCCCGGCCCCACCTTCGGCAACTGAGTCGCTGCCCCCTGCCCTCCGGCGGTCGGCGTCAGGCTGATCTGACCCGGCGCCGGCGCACCGGCGCCCGGTCGCCGATCCACTGCGCGAGGGGCCACGACCCGGAGGCGGCAGCCTCGCCCACCACCTCGCGCACGATGTCCGCCACCGCGTGGACCGCGGGGGCGAGGTGCCGGGTGCTGGGCACCGCGAGGACCAGGCGGCGGCGCAGGCCTCGTCGGCGAGGGGGGCGGCGGTGAGCCGACCGGCCCGGACGTCGTCGATCACCGCGGGCACCGGCAGCACCCTGTGCCCGACACCCGCGACCACCAGCCTGGTCTGCACCTGCATCGAGTTCGTCTCGGCGGAGATGGTGAGCGTCGACCCCGACCGCGCGGCCGCACGCTCGACCATGCTGCGCAGGGCGTGCAGTGCGCTCGGCAGGACCAGCGGGTGCTGGGCGAGCGCGGTAGGCGGGACCGGCTCCGTCATGCGCAGCCGGCGTCCGGCGGTCCGACGGCCCACAGCGGCTCCTCGACGAGGTCGTGGACGTCGACGGCGACGGCCGGGCGGACGTCGTAGAGCAGGCCGAGGTCGATCTCGGCGGAGTCGATCCACCCGGCGAGATGGCCCGCGTAGCCGGTGGTGATCCGAAGCTGCACAGCGGGGTGGGTCGCCCGCACGCGGAGGACGACCGCCTCGGCGAGCCGGTCGAGGCTCGGCAGCAGGCCGACCGTGACGTGGCCGTGCGGCTCCGTGCGGGCCGGCCCGATCTCGGCGCGGGCCTGAGGTCCATCATCACCGCGCCTGCGATCCGGGTATGCCGACATTCTAGTGGTCGTGCCAGCACATCAGCGCTGATGATGACGGGCATGACCACCGTCGACCACCCCTGGCAGAAGGACGTGTTCGACGTCCTCAAGCAGGGAGACATCAGGCAGATCGCTTTCGTGCCGGACGCGGGCCACTCGTACACGCTCAGCGCCGCGCGCAGCGACCCGGACATGACCGACGTCGTCCTCACCACCGAGGAGGAGGGCGTCGGCGTGGTCGCGGGCGCCTGGCTCGGCGGGCAGCGGGCCGCCCTGCTCGTGCAGAGCAGCGGCGTCGGCAACTGCGTGAACATGTTCTCGCTGCTCGAGGCCTGCCGCTTCCCGTTTCTCGCGTTGGTGACGATGCGCGGCGAGTACGCCGAGTTCAACCCGTGGCAGAGCCCGATGGGGCAGCGCACGCAGGGCGCGCTGGAGCTCATGGGCATCACCGTCCACCGCGCGGACCGGGCGGACGAGGTCGCCGAGATCGTCGGCGCCGCGCTGGACTCGACCTTCCTCGCGGGCGAGCGCAACGCGGTGCTGCTGAGCCAGAGCCTGATCGGGCGCAAGAAGTGGGAGGGCAAATGATGAGCACCGTGGAACGTGCCCGGATCGACCGCCGCGCCTTCGTCGCCGCGCTCGTGGCGGCCGTCCCCGCCGAGACCCTGTTCGTGACCGGTCTCGGCTCCCCGTCCTACGACCTGTTCGCCGCGGGCGACCGGGACCGCAACTTCTACCTCTGGGGCGCGATGGGCGGTGCCGTGCCGGTCGGCCTGGGCCTCGCGCTCGCCCAGCCCGACCTCCCGGTGGTCGTGCTGACCGGGGACGGCGAGCAGCTCATGGGGATCGGTTCCCTCGGGACGGTCGGTGCGCAGCAGCCCGCGAACCTCAGCGTGGTCGTGCTGGACAACGGGCACTTCGGCGAGACCGGGATGCAGCCGAGTCACACCAGTCTCGGGACCGATCTCGCGGCCGTCGCACGGGGCTTCGGGATCGCCGACTCCGTCCGGATCTCCGACCAGGACGGCGCGGCCGCGGTGGCCGGGCGGATCGCCGCGCGCCGGGGACCGACGTTCAGCCAGGTCCTCATCGACACCGACGAGCCGCAGCGCGCGCTGCCCGCCCGCGACGGGGTCCACGTCAAGAACCGGTTCCGGGCCGCGCTCGGGTTCGACACCTTCTAGGAGCCCGTGCCGCGGGTCGGCATCCGGATCGTCCCGTGGTCGGCGGGTGGCTCGACCACTACGCCGGCACCCCGACGTCCGCGGTCGGCGCGAGACGACCGGCACTCAGCAGCGCGACGTCCCCTTCGAGATCCGCGCGCGCCGCGGGGTACCGGGCCAGGACGAGCGGATCGTGACCCGGGACGATGTCGGCCGGGTCGTCGACGAGCGCGGGGAGGCGCCGGTCGTACATCTCGAGGAGGTGGTCCGGATCGTGCGTGACGGCGAAGACATGTCGCCTCGCCAGGTTGGCGTAGAAGTGCACGGCGTCGGAGGCCAGCACGAGCGGACCGCGTGCCGTGGCCACCCGCACCACCTGGGTGCCGCCGGTGTGGCCGCCGACGAGGTGCACGCTCAGGCCCGGGAAGAGCTCCTCGTCCTCGGCCGGGAAGCGCACCCGGCCGGCGTGCACCAGGCGGACCGCGTCCACGATCTCCTCGGCGGCGTAGGCGCTCGCCGTCGTCGGGTCGGCCATGTACCGCCCGACGACGAACTGCAGCTCGCGCTCCTGCAGGTGGAACCGGGCCCTCGGGAAGAGCCCGAGATTGCCGGCATGGTCGTAGTGCAGGTGGGTGAGGAGGACGTCGTCGACGCGGGCGGGGTCGACGCCCAGCACGGCCAGGCCGGTCCCGACCGAGTTCAGCACGCTCCGGCCGCGGCGGACGCCCTCCGCCGGTCCGAATCCCGTGTCGACGACGACGGTGCGCGCGGCCGACCGCACGACCCAGACGAAGTAGTCGATCGGCATCGGGCCGTCGCAGGCACACCCGCCGAGGAAGTTCTCCGATGCCCGGCGGTCCATGTAGCCGTACCGGACCGCGAAGACCTCGTAGGTCTCGCCGCTCACGACGCGTCCGGGCCGCCGGCGCGCACCTCGGCGCCCGCCCATCCCTCGACGAGTCGGGCGATGCTGGTGAAGTCGGACCCCGCGCCGAGCTGGTCCCGGGTCTGCCGCCACATCTGGTGCACCACCGAACCGACCCAGGTCGGGACCTGCAGACTCGCGGCCTCCTCGGCGAACAGTCCGAGGTCCTTCTCCATCAGTCCGGTGGCGAAGCCGAAGTCGAAGGTCCCGGGCAGGACCGACCGCGGGAACTTGTCCTGGGTCGCGCTGTTGCGGCCCGATCCGGCGTTGAGGACGTCGAGCATCGTCCGTGGATCCAGACCGGCCTTGGCCCCCACCACCATCGCCTCCGAGGTCGTGGCCAGTGCCGCCGCGGACAGGTAGTTGTTCACCAGCTTCATCGCCTGCCCGAGCCCCGCATCCGTGCCGACGTGGAAGACCGTCCCGAGGACGGAGAGCACCGGCTCCAGCGCGGCGAAGTCCTCGGGCGGAGCGGACACCATCACGGCGAGCGTGCCCTTCTCCGCACCGCTCGTGCCTCCGCTCACCGGGGCGTCGATCGAGGTCACGCTGCGCGGGCCGAGCTCCTCGGCGATCCGGCGGGCCGTGCGGGTGCCGGTGGTCGACAGCTCCACCACCTGCCGGACCGCGCTGCCGTGTGCGAGTCCGTCCGGCCCGAGCACGACGTCGAGCACGATCGCGGGGGTCGGCAGGCTGGTGAGGACCACCTCGGCACGGTCTGCGACCTCTCTGGCCGACGCCGCCGCCGTCGCTCCGAGGTCGGTCAACGCCGTGACCGCCTCGGCGTCGACGTCGTGGACGACGAGGTCGTGCCCGGCGTCGACGAGCCGGGTCGCCATTCGTGAACCCATCCGGCCGAGGCCGACGAATCCCAGTTCCATCTCGCTGTCCTCCGTCAGGGGTGCGGGCCGATCAGGTCGTAGGTGCTGTCGTTCACGAACGTCCTCGGCGTGGTCGAAGGGGCAGGTCGGGCGCGCGGAGGTGACTCACCACGACGCCTCCCGGACCGCGCGCTCGTACTCCTCGTCGGACACCTCGTGCAGCCAGTCGGTGGGGCCGAAGGAGTACGCGGTCTGGGTCAGCAGGCTGTCCGGGCCAGCCCCGTGCCAGTGCGCTTCGCCGGCCGGCGTCCAGACGCTCTGCCCCGCCTGGATCGGGCCGCCCAGCCCGTCCTGCCGGACGACGAAGCCGCTGCCGTGGGTGGCCACGATGAGCTGACCGCCGTCGTGCCGGTGCCAGTAGGTCCGGGCACGCGGGGCGAAGGCCACCAGGTTGACGGCGGGGTCGTCGCCGGAGATCGGATCGGCCCAGACCTCGCCGGTGAAGGTCCCGGTGCGGCGGACGCTGGGCTTCCCCGAGCGTCCCGGGATCAGATGCATGCGTGCGTGCTCCCTGTGAGGCGGTCCGGGATCAGGACCGTGTCGTCGCGTTGTCCGGGGTGGGAGTGGCGATCGGCCCGCGCTGCTCGCCCGGTCCCAGGTCACGCAGGCGCGTCTCCGGCAGCACACGCCACAGGACGACGGTGCAGACGAGGGCGACGCCCGCCATGTAGACGGCCGGGAGCCCCACCCCGGCGCCCGCCGCGGCGAGCGCGGCGGCGATCAGCGGGCCGGGACCCGCGATCAGCGCCGCACCGAGGTTGTAGCCGATCGCGCTGCCCGTGGAGCGCAGGTGAGCCGGGAACAGCTCGATGAGCATCACGGTCGTGGTGCTGTTGTGCATGGCCTCGAAGATCCCGAACAGCACCAGGCCGAGCACCGCGACGACCGGGTTGCCGGTTGCCATGAGCAGGAACGCGGGCACGGCGAACACGGCCAACCCGGCCCCACCGACCAGGGACAACGGCCGCCGGCCGACCCGGTCGGACAGGGCACCCATGACGGGGCACAGTGCCGCGTACAACAGCGCACCGACGGCGACGACGACCAGCGCCGCGAAGCGGTCCATCTTGACCGTGACCGTCAGGAAGGTCGTCACGTACGTCGCGATGTAGTAGAAGCCCAGCACCGTGATGGCGGACAGGGCGAAGGAGATCGCGACGTTGCGGCCCCCGCTGCGCCCGACCGCGCGGATCGGCGCGTCGGCGATGTCGCCGCGGGCCTTCAGCTCCTGGAACACCTCGGTGTCCTCCAGCTTCATGCGGAGGTAGAGGCCCACGAGGGTGAGCGGGAACGCGGCGAGGAACGGGATGCGCCAGCCCCAGCCGACGATGTCCTCGGGCGCGATCGTGGACTGGATGAGCAGGGCCGAGCCGGCGCCCACCGCGACGGCGAGGGCGGCCGTCATCGGGATGACGCTGGCGGTGACGCCGCGCCGGTTCGACGGCGCGCTCTCCACCAGGAACGCGGCCGACCCGGTCCACTCGCCACCCGCGCTGAAGCCCTGGACGCAGCGGAGCAGCACGAGCAGGACCGGCGCGGCGACGCCGATCGCGGCGTAGGACGGGAGCAGCGCGATGAGTGCGGTCGCGAGGCCCATGAGGACCACGGAGAGCATCAGCGCGAAGCGCCGGCCGCGGCGGTCGCCGATCGCGCCGATCACGAACCCGCCCACGGGCCGCATCAGGAAGGCGACGCCGTACACCGCCAGGGTGGACAGCAGCGACGCCGTGGGGCTGGAGCTCGGGAAGAAGTTCGTACCGATCGCCGTGGCGAAGAAGCCGTAGATGGCGAAGTCGAACCACTCCATGAAGTTCCCGACGCCGGCGGCGACGAGGCGCCGGCGACGGTCCGGACCGGCGGTACCGCTCCGGGTGACGGATGCTGACAAGGGACTCACCACTTCTCTGGGATGGCCTGGACGGCAGCGGGCGGCAGGTCCGCCGCCGGGTCGATCAGCGCTCGTACTTGTCGTGGAGCAGCGAGAGGACGGGGAAGAAGTACCCGGCGAAGCTGGTCGGGTCCTCGGACATGGGGAAGTGGCCCTTCCCCTCCATCTCGACGAGTTGTCCGCCCAGGCGCTCCGCGGCCGCGCGACTCATCTCGGTGGTGGCCGAGTAGTCGTACTCGCCGCTGAACACGTAGAGCGGGCAGCGGGCGGTGCCGAGGGACTCGGCCACCCGGGGCAGGTCCTGGGAGTAGAAGTAGGTATCGCCCTGGTAGACGCCGGGGCCGGACTGCGCGTAGCCCCACAGCGTCTGGGCGGCCGGGCCCGCGGGACTGGTGGGCGCGATCAGGCCGCCGACCCAGCTGGTCAGGAACAGCGAGTGGTCGACGTCCGTCCGGTTGGTCCAGTCGACGAACCGTGACGGGTTGCCGAGGCCGCCCTCCAGGGCGCACACGCCGGTGAACCGGTCGCCGTGCTCGGCGGCCAGGTACAGGGCGATCGCGCCACCCATCGAGCACCCGGCCAGCACCGGCCGCTCCAACCCCAGGCCGTCCGTGAACGCCAGCACCGTGGCGGCGTAGGTGGCGGTCGTGAGCCGGTAGGTCTGCCGCTGCCAGTCGGCGGGCGGCTCCGAGCGACCGTGCCAGGGCATGTCGAACGCGTAGACCGTCCATTCCGCGGTGAGCTCCGGGTCCTCCAGCAGGTACCGGAACTGCCGGGAGTCCGCGCCCGCGGTGTGCAGGCACACCAGCGGGGGTCCGGTGCCGGCCGACTCGAAGTACAGGCGCTGCGACCGGCCCTCGACCTCGATCGTGAGATAGCGGCCGACGACGGGGCTCAGCCCGGAGGCAGGCGCCGCGGGGTCCGGACGCCGCTGCGGGGCGGCTGTCACCGCGTCACGCAGGACGGCCAGGACGCGGTCGACGACGAGCGCGGCCCGTGCCCACACCGCCCGGTCCCCGCGGACCGGCGCACCACCGGAGGTCGCGACGAGCGCCTGGGCGGTCGTGAAGCCACGCGGGCACGGGGTGCTGCAGAAGGCGGTCCACTCGGACTCGCTCACCAGGAGCTCGAAGTCCCAGGCGTCGTTGATGCCGGTGGCGGGGACGACCTCGACCGTCGATCCCGTGGACCGCAGTCCGAAGGACAGGCCCGGCAGCTCGAACAGAGCGCTCCAGGCGCCGGTCGGTGGGAGACCTGCGAGCAGGGTGCCGAGGTCGAGGCCGTGCAGGTCGTCGGGGCTGATCGCCATGGGTTCTCCGTAAGGTTGTTGATGTTCGGGATGAGGTGTTCCGGACGCCCTTGACGGCGGGGTGTGGCTCGTGGGTTCTTGCCATGTGGTGGCTTCGGAGGCCTTCGACTACACCACCCGCTCGGCGTTGATCCTGGTGCGCGGCTACCAGACCCCGGCCGCGCTGCGCGCGCC
>NZ_JBEZDN010000130.1:18749-22350 GCF_040648315.1 Pseudonocardia sp. NPDC049154 | reverse complement strand
GAGAAGGGGTTGAGCAGGGCGAGGCCGGCGAAGCTCGTGGCGAGGCCGATCATCATGCCGGCGGTGCGGCGCGCGCACGACCGCGACGGGGCAGCGGGCCCGGCCGACCAGGTCGAGGGCGACGGAGTCGTCGGCCGCCTCCGGCGGGTCGTCCCGCCCGCCCATGCCCACGACCAGCAACGACGCCGCGCGGGCGGCCTCCAGCAGCGCGGGCCCGGGTGCCCAGTGCGAGACCCGGCGCAGCACCTCGACCTCGGGGGCGACGGCCAGGGCCCGGGCGGTGGCCCGCTCGAGCAACGCCTCGGCCCGGTGCGTCGACTCGTCGGCGCGCACCGCGTGCACGAGCACGAGGGGGACGCCGAGCGCGCGGGCCTCGCCGGCGGCGAACGCGACCGCGAGCAGTGACGCGTTGCTCCCGTCGACGCCGACCGCGACGGGCGATCCGGACAGGGTCACCGCGGGTTCCTCCCAGGCGAGCGTGTGCCGAGCGTGGGCCGGGGCGGGCGTTCCCCGTGAACGCCCGCCCCGGCGGGTCCACCCGTCCGCTCCCCAACGACGAGTGGCGGCCGGCGCGGTGCCTTCACGCTGCCGGCGACGTCGATGGTGCCCTCGCCGACCCGCCCGGAGCAGGGTCGAAAGTCCCGTCTTCGCGCGGGCTCCGAGGCGCTCTCAGCCCGGGGCGGTGAGGTGCCCGCCGACGTCCGTCGCGCCCTCGACCTCGTTGTGCGCCACCTGCTGCATCACCCGGGCGAGGTCGGCCAGCGCCTGGGCGGCGGCGAGCTCGTCGGCCACACCGGGGACGTCCGCGTCGGGCGGGGCGAGCCGCGCCTGCCCGGTCCCGACGAGCCGGTCGGAGACCCGGTCGTGCAGCCGCGCGACCGCCCGCGTCACCCCGGAACCCGCCTCGAGGTCCACGATCACGGTCCAGCGCTTGCCCGGTGGGATCCCGGCGCGGGTGTGGCCCGCGGCCGTCAGTGCGTCGGACAGCGCATCGGACAGGGTGTGTGCGCCGGTCGGCTCGGTCATCGCGGTCCCTCCCGCCGTGGTGCGTCGAGCGTGCCTCCACGCGACGCGCGGCGGAAGGGGCCGACGGGAACGACCGCCGGATTCGCCGGAACGGGTGGGTCCGTCGGGCGGACCGGGGGAACCGGGGGACCGGTGCGGGCCCGGACGCGCGGCGGCGGCCGCCACGTCGGACCCGCACCGGCGGACGGGCCGCCCACCCGGGGGCTGGGGGGTGTAGCGCGGGTGGGTGGCCCGGGTCCGTGCGGGAGGGGACGGCCCGGCGCGGCAGGGCGCGCACCGGGACCGGGACGAAGGTGACCGTGCGGGAGCGGGACCCGTGCGTACCGCGTCGCGGTCGCGCGCGTCGAGGGCGGCGGTGGGCTCATGGGACCCGCTCGGACTGCCGGCTGCGCTGTGGGCTCAGGCGGACCGGACCAGCGCAGACTACTGCTCGGCGCGCGCCGCCGCAGCTGCCGGAAGCGTGCCCGTCTCGACGACGTCCAGGGCGACGTCGCGCAGCTTGCGGTGCAGCCGGCGGGACGCGGTGCGCAGCTGGTCGAACGCCACGTCGCGCGTGACCAGCCGGCGCGCCATGAGGATGCCGAGGGCGGTGCCGATGTCGCGGCTGGAGCGCAGCGCCTCGTCGAGCTCGGCGGCGCGGCGGCGGTTGCGCGCGTCCGTCACCGCGAGGGCGGCGTGCGCCGCGAGGACCGTGCCGACGGCGACGGCGTGGTCGTCGAAGGCTCCGGGGGTGGCGGAGGAGAGGGTGAGCGCGCCCAGGACGTCGTCCTCGACGAACAGCCGGAAGCACAGCAGCCCGCGCACCCCGGTCTCGGCGACCGCGCGGCGGCTGAACCCGGGCCAGCGGTCGTCCGTGTCCAGGTCCTCGACCGCGCAGACGAACCCGTCGTGGATCACGCCGAGGCAGGGGCCCTCGCCGACCTCGTGCTGGATCTGGTCGACCCGCTGCGCGGTCCCGCCCGTCGACGCCACGGAGACCACGCCGCCGTGCCGGTCGATCAGGGAAATCCCCGCGTGGTCGCAGCCGGGCACGGTCGCCACCGCGTAGAGCGTGACGCGCTCCTGGGCGTCCTCCGGGGTCGGCGCGGTGCGCAGTGCCCGGGCGAGCCGGGCGAAGCGCTCGGCCAGCTCGACGGCGCCGTCTCCCGTTTCGCCCCCGGACCCGTTCACCGCGCGTCCCCCAGCACCCGCAACAGATCGGCCAGGGTGACGATCCCGGCCACCCGGCCCCCGTCGAGCACCGGCACGACCCGCACGTCGGCCTCGCGCATGCGGTGCACCAGGCCGAGCAGGTCGCCGTCGGGCGTCGCGGTCGGGGCGTCCGTGCGCACCAGCGGCCCGACGGCCGTGGCGCCCCGCCTGCCGTCCAACCGGTCCGGGACGAGGTCCGCCTCGGCGAGCATGCCGACGAACCGCTCGCGCTCGTCGACCACCGGGACGTCCGAGAGCCCGTGGGCGGCGAGCGCCGCGGCCGCGTCGCGGACGGTGGAGGCCACCGCCACGACGAGCACCGGGCGGCTCATCACCTCGCGGACCTGCATCCGCGGAGCGTCCCGCCCGGACGGGGCCCCCGGCCAGGGTCAGAAGCCCCGGACCGCCGCGCACGCGCTCAGCGGGCCGTGTCGACGTGCGCGTCCGGGCCGGGGAAGAACACCGACTCGTGGCCGTCCTGCCAGCGGACCCGGTAGTGCTCGGTGTCGCCCTCTCCGCCGAGGACGGCGACGATCGTCCCGCGCCGCCGGGCGGCGTCGAGGTGGTTGCTCTCGATGACGATGCGGTCGCCGACATGAGCCTGCACGATGCCTCCCTGCACGCGGGTGGGGCACCTCAGGATCCCGCGTCCGCCGCTCCGGGGCCAGGGTCCGGCGGGTCCCGGAGACAGTAGGGACTTCCGGCCCTGGTGCGCGGCCGCCCCGTCGAGCAGTATCCGGTCCCGATGCCGCGCGAACCGCGGCAATGCGTGCGTGTCCCGGGCTCCGACGGAGCGACGGCGGAGCGACCGGGCCGCTCGAACACCTGCCGATCGGCCCACCGGCCCGCTCGTCCACCCGCCCGGCCCGCCGCGCCCCGCGCGACGCCGCACGAGGAGCCCGATGACCCTTACCGCGCTGCCCCTCACGTCCAGCCCGCTCCCGATCCGGGAGTTCGACGCGGTCACCTCCGCCGTCGCGCGGCTCGCGATCGAGTTCTCCGGGCGGGTGCCGCACGGGGTCGTGGCACAGGTCGTGCGCGCGTGCCGGGCGGACCTGTCCGGGGTGCCCGCGGGGGCCGTGCCGGAGCTGCTGGAGCGGCTGGCCCGCCAGCGCCTGCTCGACCTGGCGGAGCAGGACCTGCTCTGACCTGTGAGGCGGCTGACCCGAGGGCTCAGCCGGTCGGCCCGCCCGGCCGCGTCCCCGGCAGGGCGAGCATCTCGCGGCGCGGGGGCGTCGGCTCGGGCACGACCAGCACCGGGCAGCGCGCGGCGGCCACTGCGTCGGGGGCGGGGGCGCCCGCGGCCCCGCCCCGCCCGGGCCCCCCCCCCCCGCGCCCCCCCCCCCGCCGCGCGGGGGGGGGGGGGCCCCCGGGGGGGCCCCCC
>NZ_JBEZDN010000130.1:0-18739 GCF_040648315.1 Pseudonocardia sp. NPDC049154 | reverse complement strand
CCCCGGGCCCGCGGCGCGCCCCCCCCCCCCCCGCCCGGCCCCCCCCCCCCCCCCCGCGCAGCAGGGCCCCACGACCGGAGCGCCCCACGACGAGCAGCTCGGCGTCGACGGACAGCATCGTGAGCACCGCGGCGGGGTCGCCGTGCACCACCAGTGGGTGCAGCTGCAGTTCCGGGTAGCCGATCCGCCAGGGCGAGAGCAGCTGGTCGAGCTCGCGCCGGGCGCCCTCGAGGGTGTCGTTCCGGCCGCGACCCCAGCCCTCCTCAGGGCCGAACGGGCCTGGCAGCAGCCGGGCGAGGTCGAGCAGCCCGCGTCCCCCGGCGCGCCAGACGCGCACCGCGACCAGCTCGGCGTCGCGCTCGAGAGCCTCGTCGACGGCCGTGCGCAGCACCTCCTCCGGGGTCCACGGCGCGACCCCGACCACCACGCGGCCGCGCGCCGTCTCGTCCGCCGGCACCACGGCCGTCGGGCAGAAGGAGCTCGACAGCACCGGCTCGGAGGCCGGCGCGGGCAGCGCCAGCAGCGCGGCGTCGGCGGTCAGCGGGCGCAGTGTCCGCCCGACCGGGCCGGGCAGCCGGCGCAGGTCGACCGGGAGGCGGGGGTACTCGCCGCGCAGCCGGCGCACCGTCCGGGCGCCGTCCGCCCGCGTGCCGACGAGCTGCAGCGGCAGGTCCCGCCGGCTCGCCTCGGCCGCGGCCCAGCGCTGGGCGGCGATCCCTGCCACGGTCCCGCCGTCGTCGAGGACGAGGACCGGCCGCACCGGAGCGGCGAGGGTCACGAGCGAACCGCCGCGACGGGCGGCAGAGGACGGCACGGTGCGGGGGAGTGCACGATCACCGCCCCAGCCTCGGTGCCGCGGGCCGCGCCCGGCAGGGCCGGAAGTCCCGTCTCCCCGACGCCCGGCACCGTCCGCGGAGCTGCGGGTTCCCCCGGGCGGGTGCCCTTCCGTTCGCCCTCGCGGGCCCCTGGCGCGCAGGTCCCGCTCTGCGTAGCGTGCAGGTCCGAGGTGCGTCGGGGGCGTCGACGCGCCACGCCGCCGGGGACCGCGCGCAGGGGGGCCGATGTCCGACGAGCCGTCGTCCTCCTCCGAACGGGCCCGGACCAGCGGCCCGGGCCGATCCCGTCCGGCGGATCCCGCGCTGACCTTCCCCGATCTGCCGCGCCTCGAGCTCGAGCAGCTGCTCCGCCAGCTCGTCGAGCGCGCCAGCGAGGTCATGTCCACCCAGGGCCGGCTGCGCGCGCTGCTCCGCGCCAATCAGGTCGTGATCACCGACCTCACCCTGCCTGCGGTGCTGCGGCGGATCTGCGAGGCCGCGCGCGAGCTCGTCGACGCCCGGTACGCCGCGCTCGGGGTGCTCGGCGGGGACGGGAGGATCGCCGAGCTCGTGCAGTTGGGCATGGACGACGCCACGGTGGGCGGGATCGGCACCCTCCCGGAGGGGAAGGGGCTGCTGGGCGCGGTGATCGACGAGGGCAGGCCGATCCGGGTGCGCTGCGTCGCCGACGACCCGCGGTCGTCGGGCCTGCCGCCGCAGCACCCGCCGGTGCAGAGCTTCCTGGGCGTCCCGATCCGCGTCCGGGACGAGAACTTCGGCGGCCTCTACCTCGCCGACTGCGCCCGGGGCGAGTTCAGCTCGGAGGACGAGGACCTCGTCCGCGCGCTCGGCGCCACGGCCGCCGTCGCGATCGACAATGCGCGGCTCTACGAGTCCACCCGGCGCCGCGGCGAGTGGCTCGCCGCCATCGCCGAGGTGGCCCGCGAGACGCTCGACCCGTCCGACGGCCGGCCGCTGACCGTGATCGCCGAGCGCAGCCGCGCGCTCACCGGCGCGGACCTCGCCTTCGTGCTCCTGCCCGCCGACGAGGACACGCTGCGGATCGAGATCACGGTCGGGGGCCCGGGGCAGGAGGACGTCGCCGAGGAAGTGCGCGGCGGCACGATCCCGCGGTCGGGTTCGCTGTCCGGGCACGTCTTCGACACGTGCCGACCGCTGCGGCTGTCCGACCCCCACGAGCTGGCCGACCTCGAACCGGCGGTGCCCGTCGCCCGGCTGCACATCGGACCGGTTCTCGTGGTCCCGCTGCTCGGCGCCGCGCGGACCGACGGCGTGCTGCTGCTGGCCCGGCAGGCCGGCAGGCCGCCCTTCTCCGACGAGGATCTCGACATGACCGCCGGCTTCGCCAACCAGGCCGCGATCGCGCTCGAGCTCGCGGAGTCGCGCGTCGAGCGGGAACGGCTGCGCATGCTCGACGAACGCGAACGGATCGCCGCCGACCTGCACGACCACGTGATCCAGCGGCTCTTCGCGGCGGGTCTCTCGCTGCAGGGCGCGGCCGCCCGGCTCGCCGACCCCGAGGCCACGCGGCTGACCCAGGTGATCGGCGACCTGGACGACACGATCGCGCAGATCCGCACCAGCATCTTCTCGCTGCAGCGGACCGGCGACGACGAGGGCGTCCGCAGCCGGATCCTCGGCGTCGTGACCGAATCGGCGCGGCTGCTCGGGTTCACCCCGCTGCTGCGCTTCAGCGGCCCGGCCGAGACGCTCGTCGCCGCGGCGCACGACGAGACCCTCGCCGACGACCTGGTCGCCGTCCTGCGGGAGGCACTGGCCAACGCGGCCAGGCACGCCGAGGCGTCGCGGGTGGAGGTCGACGTCGTGGCCGAGACCTCCGACGGCGACGAGCGGCTCACCCTCCTGGTCACCGACGACGGGAAGGGACCCGGGCGGGGCCCGCGGCGCAGCGGCCTCGCGAACCTGGAACGGCGGGCCCGGCGCCGCGGCGGCAGCTGCGAGCTGTCCGCGCGCACGCCGACCGGCTCCCGCCTGCGCTGGATGGCGCCGCTGACCTGACCGGCGTCGTCCCGACCGGGGTTCGTCCCGACCGGTGCCGTCCCGACCGGTGCCGTCCCGACCGGTGCCGTCCCGACCGGTGCCGTCCCGACCGGTGCGTCCTGACCGGACGGAGGGGGTCCAGGTCCCGACCGACGCCGGAATTCCTGCGGACCTTCGGCCCTGCCCGGCCGCCTCCGGCGTCCCGAGGCTGTCCGCCATGGCCCCACCGCGCCTGCCCCGGCGCCGGTCCGACCGCCTCGCGGACCTCGCCGCGTGGGTGGTCTGCGCGCTGGTGCTCGTCGCCCTGGGCGCGGCCCTCGTCGTGGGGCTCGGCATCCACCGCGACCTCTCCGCGCGGGCCGCGGCCGAGGCCCGGGAGCGCACCCCGGTCACCGCCGTCGTCGCCGAGGACGTCCCCCTGGTCCCCGAGGCCGGCAACCGGATCCCGGCCGACGTCCGGTGGACCGGGCCCGACGGCGTCGAGCGCGTCGGGCGCACCGAGGTCTCCGCCCCGCGGCACGCGGGCGACGAGGTCGACGCGTGGGTGACCGACGACGGCCGGCTGGTCCGCGCCCCCCTCAGCGGACAGGAGGTCACGTTCGTGACCATCACCTCCGCGGGCACGATGCTGCTGCTGTGCGGGCTCGGGCTGGGCGGTCTCGCGAAGCTGGCGTTCACCGGGGTCGCGCGACTGCGCGCCGCCGAGTGGGAGCGGGAGTGGGCCGAGGTGGAGCCGCGCTGGACCGGCCGGGCGTCGACGGGCTGACCGCTGTACGGGTTTGCGTGCACCCGACCGGGACCTTGGTCCCGACCGTCGGGGACCTCCGCGGGTACTGACCGCGTGTCGGCGCGACGGAGGCTTCTGGCATTCCCCGTGACGACCCCGTCGAACCCGACGGCGACCCGCGCCCGGACGGGCGTGGAAGGAGCGGAACCCATGACCTCGGTCCTTCCCGTCCAGCTCTCCGTCGAGGTGCCGGGCAGCGGCACCGTCCTGGTGCGTGTCGCCGGCGACCTCGACGCGGGCAACGGGACGCGGCTGCTCCGCCTGCTCGACGACCTGCTGCGGGACTCGTCGGCGCTGGCCGGCGGCCCGGCCGGGGGCCGTCGCCGGCTGGTCGTGGACCTGCGCGACGTCCGCTCCTTCGAGTGCCGCGGCCTCGACGTCCTCCGGCACGCGCGGCACCGCGCCGCGACGGTCGGAGTGGACCTCGTCGTCGACGGGGTGGAGGACCGCAGGCCCGTGCTGCCCGGCCGGGTCCTCGCGCTGCTCGACTCCGTCGCCCCGGCCCTCGCGGGCTGAGGACCCGGAGGGGCCGAAGGACCCTGGCGGCGGCCCCGCCCGGTGCGCTAGACGTCCGGGGGTATCCGAGGAGGGTGTCGTGCACCGGAACGACCTGCGGTACGAGTCGGGCCTCGTCGAGGCGGTCTGGGTGGGGGAGTGCCCCGCCTGCGGCGCCACGGTCCGGGTCAACCACCCCGCCCAGGCGGTGAGCTGGGAGTCGGCGCACTCGCGGTGCGGCTGCGGCCGCCCCCTGGTCCCGGACGAGACCGGCCGCGGCTGGCGGCCCCGGCGCGGGACGCCGGTGGGCTGAGCCCGGGCGCGTTCCCGGGCGGCGGGGTCCTTCGTCCCCTCCCACCGGGCCGGAGAGCCGCAGCGGCGGCCCCCGGCCCCGGGCCACCGTGTCCTCGTCGGCGTACACATCGACATCCGCGTCGACATCCGCGTCGACATCCACGTCGACATCCGCGACGACATCGCTGACGACGCCCGCGGTGACGTCCCGGGGCGTCCGGGGGAGGAACGATGACGAACCAGCTCGGGGGCGCGGTGGTCGCCGGCGTGGACGGATCCGACTCGGCGCTCGACGCCACGCGCTGGGCCGCGGCTGATGCGGCCCGCCGCGGCGCCCGGCTCCGGCTCGTCGCGGCCGTCGGCTGGACGACGTTCCAGCCCGTCGGCCTGCCCGCGCTCGGGCAGGAGTACCAGCGGCAGGCCACCGCCCGCGCGGCCGAGGAGCACCTCGAGGCGGCGGTCGCGGCGGCGCGGGAGGTCGCGCCCGGCGTGGAGATCGAACGCGAGGTGCGCGGCGGTGAGGCTCCGGTCGTGCTGCGGACCGAGTCCGAGCGGGCGGCCGTGGTCGTGGTGGGCACGCGCGGCCGCGGTGGCTTCACCGGGCTGCTGCTCGGCTCGGTGGCGGTCAGTGTCGCGACGCACGCCGAGTGCCCGGTGGTGGTCGTGCGCGGGACGTCGGCGCCGGACGGTCCGATCGTCGTCGGGGTCGACGGCAGCGACACCGGGGGCGAGAACGAGGCCGCGCTGGGCGTCGCGTTCGAGGAGGCGTCCCGGCGCTCGGTACCGCTCGTCGCGGTGCACGCGTGGAGCGAGGCCGTGCTCGATCCCTTCCTCGTGCCGCTGCTCGACCGTAGCGTCGTGCAGGCCGAGCAGGAGAAGGCCCTCGAGGGGCGGCTGGCCGGGTGGACCGCGAAGTACCCCGGCGTCGACGTGCGCGCCGTGGTCGTGGTCGACGGGGCGGCGCGCGAGCTCGTGGACCGCTCGGCCGGGGCGGCACTGGTCGTTGTCGGCTCGCGGGGGCGGGGCACGGTCGCCGGGGCGCTGCTCGGCTCGGTGAGCCAGGCCGTCCTGCACCACGCCGCCTGCCCGGTGGCCGTGGTGCGGCCCGAGGCGGGGACCCCGGCGTGACCGGCACCCCGGAGCGGACCGCCGGCGGGCCGGTGGTCGTCGGTGTGGACGAGTCCGACTCGGCGCGCGACGCGGTGCGCTGGGCAGCGGCCGAGGCCGCGCACCGGGGCGCCCCGCTGCGGCTGGTGGCCGCGTTCGCGCCGATCCCGGCCGGACACGTCGGCAACCCGGGCCTCGGCACGAGCTACCGGAGGGTGATGACCGAGGGCGCCCGCGCCGTGCTCACCTCGGCGGCCGAGCTGGCCGCCCAGGTCGCGCCCGGCGTCGCGACGGAGGCCGAGCTGCGGACCGGGTTCCCGGTCCCCGTGCTGCTCGACGAGTCGGAGCGGGCCGTGCTGACCGTCGTCGGCAGCCGGGGGCTCGGCGGGTTCACCGGGCTGCTCGTCGGCTCGGTCGCGGTGGCGCTCGCCGCCCGGGGCGGGTCGCCGGTGACGGTGGTGCGGGGCGACGCGGGCGACGGGGATGCCGCCGAGGGGGACCGGCCCGTGGTCGTGGGCGTCGACGGGTCGCCGACCAGCGAGTCCGCCCTCGCGCTCGCGTACGAGGAGGCCGCGCTGCGGTCCGCGCCGCTCGTCGCCGTGCACACCTGGCTCGACGACATGCTCGAGCCCGCCCTCGCCCCGGTGATCGACTGGGCGGCGCTGGAGGCCGAGGAGAGCGCGCTGCTGGCTCAGCGGCTGGCCGGGTGGTCCGAGAAGTACCCCGACGTCGAGGTCCGGCGGCTGGTCGTGCGGGACCGGCCGGCGCGGGCGCTGGTGGCCGAGTCCGCCGGGGCCGCGCTCGTCGTCGTCGGGTCGCGGGGACGCGGGGGTGCGGCGGGGCTGCTGCTCGGGTCGGTGAGCCACGCGCTGCTGCAGCACGCCCACTGCCCCGTGCTCGTCGCGCGCCCGGACGGCGGAGAGTCGGGATGAGCATGCCGGGCACCGTCGTCGCCGGGATCGACGGGTCGGACCTGGCGAACGAGGCGGCGCGCTGGGCGGCGGCCGAGGCGGCCCGGCACCGGTGCGTGCTGCGGCTCGTGCGGGCCTATCAGCTGCCGCCGTCGTCGGCCGCCGAGGCGTCGTCGCTGCTCTGGTCGCACGCCCACCACCAGCTGTGGACCGCCGCGCACCACGCGCGGGCGGTGGTCCCGGAGCTCGCCGTCGAGCAGGCGGTGGTCGAGGGCGACCCGGTGGAGGTGCTGCTGCACGAGGCGGCGGGCGCGCGTGTGCTGGTGGTCGGGACGCGCGGCATCGGCGGGTTCGCCTCCCTGCTGGTGGGGTCCGTCGGCACGGCGCTCGCGCGCCGGGCCCCGTGCCCGCTCGTCGTGGTCCGCGGACCGGTCCTGTCCGACGCCGCACTGATGCACACCGACCGCACGCGTCCGCTCGTCGTCGGGGTGGACGGGTCGCCGGCGAGCGAGACCGCGCTGGCGTTCGCCTTCGCCGAGGCCGACGCCTGGGCGGCGCCACTGGTCGCGGTGCACGCCTGGATCGAGCACCTCGAGACCCCCGACGCCCCCGGGGGGCTCGCGGAGCTGGAGGAGCAGGAGCGCGAGCTCCTGGGCGAACGGCTCGCGGGCTGGACCGGCAAGTACCCCGGTGTTCGGGTGTCGCGCGAGCTCGTGCACGGGCCGCCCGCGCGGGCCCTCGTCGCGCGGTCGGCGCACGCCCGGCTGGTGGTCGTCGGCTCGAGCGGGCGCGGCCCGGTCGGCCGCGTGCTGCTCGGCTCGACGGGCCGGGCGCTGCTCCACCACGCCCTCGCGCCGGTGGCCGTGGTCCGTCCCGACGGCCCGGGGACCGCGCAGGACCGCACCTGAGCTGGGCTGCACCCACACCGGATTCGGACGATGGTGTGGCGTTACCACATACTCGTGTGGCCGGCGCCGCACTACCGTCCGGACCATGACACAGCCGTCGACCCCCGCGGGATCACCGCCGCGCACCTCACTGATCAAGGTCGTCGCCGCCTCGATGCTGGGCACGACGGTCGAGTGGTACGACTTCTTCCTCTACGGCGTGGCGGCCGCCATCGTGCTGCCGCACGTGTTCTTCCCGGCCGCGGACCCGGTCGCCGGCACGCTGCTGTCCTTCGGCACCTTCGCCATCGGCTTCGTCGCGCGGCCGCTCGGCGGCCTGGTGTTCGGCCACTACGGCGACAAGCTCGGCCGCAAGAAGCTCCTGGTCGTCAGCCTCCTGATGATGGGGCTGTCGACCTTCGCGATCGGCCTGCTGCCGGGCTACGCGACGATCGGCGTCGCGGCACCGGCGATCCTGGTGCTGCTGCGGCTGATCCAGGGCTTCGCGCTGGGCGGCGAGTGGGGCGGTGCCGTCCTGATCGTCTCCGAGCACGGCGACGCCCGCCGCCGCGGGTTCTGGGCGAGCTGGCCGCAGGCCGGGGCGCCGGCGGGTCAGCTGCTGGCCAACGGCCTGCTCGCGCTGCTCGCCGTGGTGCAGTCCGAGGAGGCGTTCAACTCCTGGGGCTGGCGGATCCCGTTCCTGCTCTCCGCGGTGCTGGTGCTCATCGGGCTGTACGTGCGGCTCTCGGTCGAGGAGTCGCCGGTCTTCCGCGACGCGCAGGCCAAGGCCGCCGAGCGCGCGGCGGAGGGGAAGGCGCAGACCCTGCCGATCGTCGAGGTGCTACGCCGCTACCCGCGCGAGGTCCTCACGGCGATGGGCGCCCGGTTCGCCGAGAACGTCTCCTACTACATCTTCACCATCGTGGTCTCGACGTACATGAAGGAGCGGTTCGGGCTGCCGTCGTCGTTCGTGCTCGGCGCGGTCCTCATCGGTGCCGCGGTGCACGTCGTCACGATCCCGCTGTGGGGCATGGTGTCCGACCGGATCGGCCGCCGGCCGGTCTACCTGCTCGGCGCCGCCGGCGTCGGCGCGTGGGCGTTCGCCTTCTTCGCGCTGCTCGACACGCAGAACTTCGGGCTGACCGTGCTCGCCGTCGTAGGCGGACTGATCTTCCACGGCGCCATGTACGGGCCGCAGGCGGCGTTCCTGTCCGAGCTGTTCGGCACCGGCGTCCGGTACTCGGGCGTCTCGATCGGCTACCAGCTGGCGTCGGTCGCGGCCGGTGGTCTCGCGCCGCTCGTCTCGGTGGCGCTGCTCGCCGCCTTCGGCACGGGCTTCGCGATCGCGGTGTACGTCGCCGCCAGCGCGGTGATCACCCTGGTCGCGGTCGCCACCTATCGCGAGACCCGGGACCGCGACCTCGCCGCCGACGACGGCTTCGGCGACGGCACGGCCGCATCCCTGACGGACGGGTCCGCCGCGGCCCGACCCTGAGCGGAGCGGGACCGGCCTCGATGGCCCTGCACCTGCCGCCGGCCGCGCTCACCGGGCAGGATGCGCGGGTGGCGCGCACCGTCCTCGACCTGCTCCGGCTGCTCGCCGACCGGGTGGACCGCGTCGACGGGGCGCGGGCGGACGGAGCCGGGCCGGCCGGCGAGCTGGAGCACGCGGCCACGGAGCTCGCCGGCTCCGAGCCCGAGGCCGGGGCCCTGGTCCTGCGCATCCGGTCGGCGATGGACGCCGGCCGGCGCCGGGAGGTCGAGCTGGCCGCGCTGGTGGAGACCGCCCGGGAGCTCACCTCGCAGTCCGACACGGGCGTGGTGCTCGACGCGATCGTCCGCCGGGCCCGCGCCCTGCTCGGCACCGACCTCGCCTACCTGACCCTCTACGACGCCGACCGCGGCGACACCTACATGCGCGCCACGGCGGGGTCGGTGTCGCAGCGGTTCCAGGCGCTGCGGCTGCCCCTCGGCGCCGGGCTCGGCGGGCTGGTCGCGGCCACCCGCAACTCGCACTGGACCGGGAACTACGGCGAGGACGAACGCTACCGGCACACCGAGGAGATCGACGCCGCGGTGGGCGAGGAGGGGCTCGTCGCGATCTGCGGGGTCCCGCTGCTGGTCGACGCCGAGTTCGTCGGCGTGCTGTTCGCCGCCAACCGCTCGGCCCGGCCCTTCGCGCCCGAGGAGGTGGCGCTGCTCGGTTCGCTCGCCGCGCTCGCCGCCGTCTCGCTGGTGCAGACCCGCCAGCTCGCCGACACCGCCGCGGCCCTCGACGCGCTGCGCACCGCGCACGCCGCGATCGCCGAGGCGGCCGCGGCGCACGACCGGTTCGCCGGCGTGGTCCTCGAGGGCGGCGACGTCGCGGACCTCGCCGAGGCCCTCGGCCGGCTGCTCGACGCCTGGGTGGTGGTCCTCGACGCGGACGGCACCCCGGCCGCCCGCTTCGGCGGGACCCCGGACGACGGGTGCTGGGCCGAGGCGGTCCGGGCCGCCGACCTGGCGCCCGGCCGGCTGACCCGGGCGGGGCGCGCGTGGGCCGTCGCGGTGGTCGCGGCCGGGCAGCGGCTCGGCACCCTGCTGCTCGGTGGCGTCCCGGACCTCGACGCCGGCCAGGTCCGGACCGTCGAGCGGGCGGCGATGGTCACGGCGCTCGTGCTGCTGTTCGGGCAGCGCGAGGCCGAGGCCGACCGCCAGGAGCGGGCCGAGGCGCTCACCGAGCTGCTGGCGGTGGCCGACCACCCGCGGCCCGCGGTGCTCACCCGGCTCGCCGAGCTGGGGGTCGCCGCGCGCCGCCCGCACGTCCTGCTGGTCTGCCGGTGCGCGCCGGGCAGGCGGCGGGCCGTCCTGCGCGACGCCGCGGCGGCCGGCGGGCGAGCCGGGCTCGTCGCCGAGCACGAGGGCACCGTCGTCGCGCTGCTGCCCGGCACCGACCCCGCCGCCGCGGCCGAGCCGCTCGCCCACCCGGCCACCCCGGAGGAGCCCGAGGGCGCCGTGACCGTCGGGGCGGCCGGTCCCGTGCACCCCGCGGGCGGGCTCGCGGAGGCGCTCGTCGAGGCGCGCCGGTCGGCGGAGGCACTGGTCGCGCTGGGCCGCGCGGGCGAGGCGGCCGCGGCCGCGGACCTGGGCTTCGCCGGGCTGCTGCTCGGCGACCGACCGGACGTCGCGGGTTACGTGGCCGGGGTGCTCGGCCCGGTCGCCGAGCACGACGCCCGCCGCGGCAGCGAGCTGCTCCGGACCCTCGAGTGCTACTACGCCGCCGGGGCCAGCCCGAGCCGGGCGGCGGCCGCGCTGCACGTGCACGTCAACACGGTCGCGCAGCGGCTCGAACGGGTCGGCGTGCTGCTGGGGGAGGGCTGGCAGGAGCCGGACCGGGCGCTGGAGATCCAGCTCGCGCTGCGGCTGCACCGCCTGGGTGCATCCGGTCGGGCCGTGTGAGGTGCCGGTCCGGGTCGGGCTCAGTTCACGTCGGAGCGGGGGACGCGCTTGCGCAGCTCGCCGTCGGCCTTCTCCTCGAAGCCGTGCGCGCGCAGCCAGGCGGAGACCTCCTCGCGGTCCGGGTGCGTCAGGGGCACCACGTTGTAGACGTAGTTGAGGTGCCGCCGGCCCGCCTCGCGCTCGAGCCGGTCGAGGACGAGCGCGCCGAGGCCCTCACCGCGCCGGTCCGGGTGCACGACGATCAGGATCTCGGCGTCGCCCCACGAGTCGTCGAGCCGCCCGTAACCGATCACGCCGCGGCCGTCCTCGGCCCGCCACCACTCGTCGGCCAGCGGGTCGCCGTCCGCGGGGGTCCCGAGCCCGAACAGCGTCGGCGGGAGGTCCCCGAACGCCGCGGCCTTCGCCGCGTCCCAGCGCGCGG
Source organism: Pseudonocardia sp. NPDC049154 (assembly GCF_040648315.1). NCBI lineage: Bacteria > Bacillati > Actinomycetota > Actinomycetes > Pseudonocardiales > Pseudonocardiaceae > Pseudonocardia > Pseudonocardia sp. NPDC049154. The sequence continues at coordinate 7,562 of NZ_JBEZDN010000130.1, read as the reverse complement.
GCGCCTCCTTGGTCCAGCCGTCCGCGTCGCGGGTCGCCTCGACGTCCACGGTCGTCCTCCTCGCAGCCGGGCGGGGCCACGGTACCGCCGCGCGACGGGCTCCGCCGTCCTCAGCGGACCCGGCCGGCCAGGGCGTGGACCAGGTCCGTCGCCGTCACCAGGCCGACCGGGCGGCCGGCCGCCACGACCATCAGGGCGTCGGTGCGCTCCCGGTCCATGCGCGCGGCGACCTCGTGCAGCGGGGTGCCGGGCGGGACCTCCGGTGCGGGCCGGAGCACGTCGGCGACCAGGAGCGTCGCGGCACCGAACGGGCCCTGGCGGGCGGCGAGCCCGCGCAGCAGGTCGACCTCGGCGACCATGCCGAGGCAGCGGCCCTCGCGGACGACGGGCAGGTGCCGCACGTTCCCGGCCACCATCAGCCGCAGCGCGGTGGCCAGCGGGGTCGCGGGGTCCACGCCGACGAGCCGGCGCGTCATGACGGCCTCGACGGGCGGGTCGTCGTCGAGGGTCTCCGGCGGGGCCGGGCGCTGGCGCTGCTCGGTCATGGTCGCTCCTCGGGGCGGTCCGGGGACCCGCAGGATGTCCCGGCCGGGCCGCGCGCGGCAGGGGCGGACGGCCCGGACGGGGGCGGCGGGCGGCCCCCGGTGCGGCGGCCCCGTACCGGGGACCTTCGCCTCTCGCGACGGCCGGTCGCCGGTGCCGAGACTCGAGGTCATGTCCGCTCACCCGGTGGCCACCCCGGAGGCGTCGCGGGCGGCACTGCGGATCGCCCCGCTCGTGGACGCGGCCCGGGCGGCCGCGGCACCGGAGGGGACGGCGCCCTGGTTCGTCACAGCCGTGGACGACGGCGTCGCCGTCCGGTCGGTGGTCCGGCGCTGGTCGCTGGCGGAGGAGCCGCTGGCCCGGGTCACCCGGGTCGCGGCGGGCGCGGGGCTGCGCGCCATCCGGCTCGCCGTGGCCGCGCAGGGCCGCCGCCCGCAGGTCACGCACCCGGTGGAGGAGGGGCTGCTCGCGGTCGTGCGGCCGGGGGAGGCCTACGAGCCGCGCCCGCTGGAGCGGGCCCTCTACGCCGCCCTGCGCGACCGGGGCCGGCCGCAGGGCGCCGACGGGCCGCGCGACGGCGCCGCCCGGGCGGTGCTGCGGCGCGCCGCGGAGACGGAGAGCGCCTGGCTGCGCGGGATCGGCCACCCGGTGGTGCCGGGCGACGAGCTCGGGCCGGCCTGGCCGGGCCTCCTCGACGAGCAGGCGCCGCGTCCCGAACCGGTGTTCGTGCTGGTCGGTGCGGCGGGCCGGGTCCCGCACGCGGACCTGCGGACCGGGCAGGCCGTCGAGGCGCTGCGGCTGACCGCCGCCCTCCTCGGGCTGCGCACCGCCGTCGTCGCCGCCCCCGCGGACCCGGGGGCGCTGCGGGCCCGCCTGCCCGACCGCGCGCGCGACGTCCTGGAGGGCGCCCGGGGCAGCACCGTCGCGGTGCTCGAGTTCTGGCGCGCGGCCTGAACTGCTCCCCGGGCGGGCCGCCCTCACGTGTGATGGTTGGTCGAGCCGGGGTCGGGCCCGTCGTCCACGTGCAGCGTCGTGCTGCCGGGGAGGCCGGACCCGGGCGGCAGCAGGAGGTCGGTCAGGGGCCGGCGCGGGGTGCCGGGCGCCGGCCAGCCCTGCCCGATCCGCAGCACGACCTGGGGCGGACGCGTCCCGCTGATCAACCGCCGCATGCTCTCCCGGACGTCGGCGCACTCGACCAGCTGGGAGAGGAACGACGCGGCCAGGCCGTGCGTCGTGGCCGTCAGCAGCACGCGTTCCATGGCCTGCCCGGCGCGGATCTCCTCGCGCGGGCCGTCGGCGTGCACGCTGAGCACCGCGATGAGCGGCTCGGCCTCCACCCCGTCGTCGGGGCGCGCGGTGCCGCCGCTGAAGTCGCGCAGCACCCACGTCGCGTTGGGCCGCGGCAACGGCCCGCCGGCCGCGGCCGGGACGCCGTCGGGCCGCTCCTCGCCGTGCCCCGTCCAGCGCTCCAGCTCGGCGACGAACTCGGGGTCGGCCATCTGCCGCTCGTGCGCCCGCCGCGCCATCGCGCCCAGCTCGAACCGCTGCGCCGGGTCGGTGACGAGATCCAGCCAGGCGCCCTCGTCGAGCGCGGCGCGGCGCAGCGCGTGCCGTGCGGGCGTGGGCACCGGCGCGTCGGTGAAGGGCCGCCGGTTCGTGCGACGCCGCGGCACCGCCTCCAGCAGCCGGCGCTGCTCGGGCGTCGGCGGGCGGCTGCCGCCGCGGCGGACCGTGGCGACGAGGTCGGGCCGCGCGGGGTCGGGCAGCAGCGTGACGAGCGGGCGCACGCCGTGCCCGATGAGCGCGAGGCGCAGGTTGTAGAGCGCCGCACCGCACGCGAGCCGCAGTTCCCGCCCGCTCGGGTCGGCCACCGGCAGCTGCCGGTCGCGGTCGGCGTGCAGCTCGATCCCGTCCGGGGTCAGGCGGAAGCGCCACGGCTGGGTGTTGTGCAGCGAGGGTGCGCGGGCGGCCGCCCCGACGGCGTCCTGCAGCTGTCCCTCGGTCAGCCCGAGCGAACCCGTCTCGATCATCACCGCTCGCCGTCCGAGGTCCTGCGGGTCCCGGTCGGACCCGGGCTCAGCGTGGTTGCCGTGGGTCCCCGGGCACTACCGTCGAAGGTCCCGTGCGGGCGGGGTGTTCGACCCGCGCGGGCGGGCCGCGGCGGGCTTGTCGTGATCGCCCGCGGGGTGACACCGTGTGCCGCCGGGAGGAGACGGGAGGACCGATGACGCGGCCGGATCGCGGGCCGGATCGCGGGCCGGGGGAGGGCCCGCCGGTCCCCGGCGTGCTCGCCGGGCTGCGGCTCGACGAGCTGCTCGACGAGGTGCAGGAGCGGCTGGGGCAGATCGTCGCGGCCCGCGACCGGATGCAGAGCCTGCTCGACGCCGTGCTGGCCGTCGGGGCGGGGCTCGAGCTGGAGGCCACGCTGCGCCGGATCGTGCAGTCCGCCGTGGACCTCGTCGACGCCCGGTACGGCGCGCTCGGCGTGCTGGCGCCGGACGGGTCGATCTCGCGGTTCATCGACGTCGGGCTGCACCCGGGGGTCCGCGAGACACTCGGGCCGCCACCCACCGGGAAGGGCCTGCTCGGGCAGCTGATCCTGGATCCCGAGCCGCTGCGGCTCCCGGACCTGACCGCGCACCCGGCGTCCGTCGGCTTCCCGCCGAACCACCCGCCGATGCACAGCTTCCTCGGCGTCCCCGTCCGGGTCCGGGACTCGATCTACGGCAACCTCTACCTCACCGAGAAGGTCGGCGGTGCCGAGTTCACCGCGGACGACGAGGTGATGCTGCACGCCCTCGCCGCGGCCGCCGGGATCGCCGTGCAGAACGCCGACCTGTTCGAAGAGGGCCGGCAGCGCCAGCACTGGCTGGAGGCGCTGGGCGAGGTGCGGGGCGAGGTGCTGGCCGGGGCGTCGGACGGGGAGGTGCTCCAGCTCGTCGCCGTCCGGACGCTGGAGCTCACGTCCTCGGCCGCGGCCGTGGTGCTGCTCGGCCCGGACGAGGACGGCTTCTACGAGCTGGGCGGCGACGCCGGCGAGTCGCTCGGTCTGCCCGCCACCGGGATCCGGGCGGGCAGCGACCTCGACGAGGTGGCCGAGAGCCGCAGCCCGCTGCTGGCCGGCTCGCCGGCGGCGTTCCTCGACCACGGTGCGGACTCGGTGCCGCCGAACCTCGGCCCGTCGGTCGCCGTGCCGATGCGCTCGGGTGAGCGCGTGATCGGGGTCCTGGTCGCGCTGCGCCGGGTCGGCGGCGAGCCCTACCGGCCCACCGAGGTGCCGCTGGTGACCTCGTTCGCGGAGCAGGCCGCCCTGGCCCTGGAGATCGCCGAGAAGACCCGCGCGCAGCGCCAGCTCGACGTGCTGGCCGATCGCGACCGCATCGCCAGGGACCTGCACGACCACGTCATCCAGCGACTGTTCGCCACCGGCCTGAAGCTGCAGAGCACGATGCGCCGTGCGGTGCGCTCGGACGTCCAGGACCGGGTCCGGCAGGCCGTCGACGAGCTCGACGAGACCGTCCGCGAGATCCGGACCGCGATCTTCGACCTGCACGGCGCCGACCAGGGCGGCGGTGGCGTGCGGCGGCGGCTGCTCGACACCGTCGACGAGATCGTCGCCGGGTCGGCCATGACGCCGTCGATCCGCACCTCCGGGCCGGTCGACACGCTCGTCCCGGCCGAGCTCGTCCCGCACCTGCTGGCGGCGGTCCGCGAGGGCACGACCAACGCGGTGCGGCACTCGGGCGGGCGGACGGTCACGGTCACCCTCGAGGCGGGGGCCGATCTCGCCCTGCAGATCGTCGACGACGGCACGGGGATGCCCGAGGACGTCGCCCGCAGCGGGCTGCACAACCTCGCCGAACGGGCCGAGGAGCTGGGCGGGACGCTGGAGGTGCGCCGCCGGCCGGGCGGCGGCACCCGGCTGACGTGGCGGATACCGCTCGACCCGGCCTGATCCCTCCGCGACGGGATCGTCAGCGGGTGCGGCGGCGGCGCTCGGTCGCGTACACGGCGGCCTCGGTGCGCCGGGAGAAGCCGAGCTTGTGCAGCAGCGAGGAGACGTAGTTCTTGACGGTCTTCTCCGCGAGGTAGAGCTCGGCGCCGATCTGCCGGTTGGTGAGGCCGTCCGCGATGAGGTCGAGGATCCGCCGCTCCTGCGGGGAGAGGCCCTCGTAGCGGGGGTCGTCCGGCTCGGAGCCGTGCCGGAGGCGTTCCAGGACCAGGGCGGTGGCCTTGGGGTCGAGCAGCGAGCCGCCCGCGGCGACGGTGCGCACGGCGCCGATGAGGTCGGTGCCGGCGACCTGCTTGAGCAGGTAGCCCGCGGCGCCGGCCATGATCGCGCCGAAGAGGGCCTCGTCGTCGGAGTACGAGGTGAGCATCAGGCAGGCCGGCGGCGGGTTCAGCGTCGAGCGGATGTCGCGGCAGACGGTGATGCCCTCGCCGTCGGGCAGGCGGACGTCGAGGATCGCCACGTCGGGCCGGGTCGCGGGGATGCGGGCGAGGGCCTGCGCGGCGGTTCCGGCCTCCCCGACGACCTCGATGTCGTCCTCGGTCTCGAGCAGCTGCGCGATGCCGCGACGGACGATCTCGTGGTCGTCCAGCAGGAACACCGAGATGGTCACGGGGCCTCCTCGTCCTCGATCGGTCCGACGCTAACGGGCCGCGCAACCCCTGCGCCGTGCCCGGAAGGTCCCGGCCGGTAGGGCCTAACGTCCCGGCACCACCGAGCAGGCCATCCGCTACCCCGTTCGGGGGTCGTATCCGGCTCGACCGGAGCAACCTTCGCGATCGCGGCCACGGGCTGTAACGGACTACGGGCGCGCCGCGCTGAGGGCGTGGCGGGCCGGACGGAGACGCCCCCCGACGTCCGGCCCGTCATCGATCGACCTGGAGGTGGAGTGCCCGCCCTCGCCAGCCCGACCGCGGCGCCCCCGGCCGCGGCCCGCGACCAGACCCTGCTCGAGGACGCGCTCGGCGCGGCCCGGGCGGGCGACGAGTGGGCCTTCGTCGTGCTCTACCGCGACCTGCAACCACGCCTGCTGCGGTACGCCACCGCACTGGTCGGCGCCGACGCCGAGGACGTCACCGCCGAGACGTGGCTGCACGTGGCGAAGGACCTGCGCCGCTTCTCCGGGGACCTCGACGGTTTCCGGGGCTGGGTCACCACGATCTGCCGCAACCGGGCGATGGACTCGGCGCGGGCCCGCACCCGCCGCCCTGCCGACCCCGCGGAACCGGCGGACCTGGTGGCCCTCGCGGACGTCCGGCACACCGACGGTGCCGTGTTCGACGGGCTGGCCACGCAATGGGCGGTGGACCAGATCCTCGCCCTGCCGCGCACCGAGGCGGAGGCGGTGCTGCTGCGCGCGGTGATCGGGCTCGACGCGGCCACCGCCGCCCGGGTGCTCGGCAAACGGCCCGGCGCGGTGCGGGTCGCCGCCCACCGCGGGCTCCGGCGGCTCGCCGAGCGGCTGCGGGCGGGGGAGGAGGCCGGCCCCGGGACGATCGGAGCCGCAGTAGGGGCTGCGTCGTGCTCGGCGACGGCCGGGGTTGCGGCCGGGGCTGCGCGGGCCGGCGCTGCCGCGGGCGGGACTGCGAGGACCGGGCCTGCCGCGACCGGGACTGCCGCGACCGGGACTGCCGCGACCGGGACCGGGCGGGCCGCAGTGGGCAGGCCGGGAGAGGTTCGCCGGATGGGGGGCGAGGATGTGTGAGCACTGCACGAGCCGGGGTGCGGCAGCGCCACCGGCGACCTGGATGGCGATCACGGACGTCGACCGCCTGCTCGACGGCGACGGGGGACCCCGCGACCTCCGCCGCCTGCTCGACGCGGCTGCCGCCCCGGGCACGCTCGTGGAGTTGCGCGGGGAACGCGACGCCGTGGCCGCCTTCGCCGCCGCCGCGACCTCGCGGGGGCGCTGGCGGCTGCGGAGGGCGACGGTCACCGCGTCCGGTGCCGTCGCCGCCAAGTCCCTCGCCGCCGCCCTCGCCGTGGTGGGCACCGCCACCGGCGGCCTCGCCCTCGCCGCCGGCGAGACCCACCCCTCGGGCCCCGTGGAGCACGCTCCCACGACGAGCCCGAACTGGTCCGCCCCGGGGGAGCACGCCGCGGGCGTCGCCGGGGCGGCCCGCGCGGCGGCGTCCGCCGCGACCGGTGCAGAGGCAGCGGTGACCGGGCAGTCCGTGGCGGCACACGGGGTCGGTGGTCGGGTCGAGGCCGGCCACGGTCGCACGGGCGTCCCGACGGGCCCGACGGCCCCCTCCGCGGTGGAGGGGACGGGGGGCAACTCGATCGACGGGGTCGACGTTCCCGGTGGGTCGGGTGGGGACTCGGGTGGCTCGGCTGCTTCGGGTGGCTCGGCTGCTTCGGGTGGCTCGGCTGTTTCGGGTGGCTCGGGCGGCTCCGGCGTCTCGTCCGGCGGGACGGCCGGGAACTCGGGCGTGACCCCGCCCGGCCTCGCCCGGCGAGCAGAGACGCCGGCGGGGGAGAAGTAGGGCTCGGCGCCCGGTCACCGGCGCCTGCTCTGATTCAGCAGCGGCTCGTCGCGCTTTCAGCGGTGGGAGCGGTGCGGCTCCGTTCGGATCAGAACGGAGCGGGGCCGTCGAGGTCGGAGGGAACGACCTCGCCGCGGACGCTCGCGAGGGTCCAGCCGCCGCGGGGGGCCGGGGGTGGGGTGTCGCCGGGCTGGTCGGTGTCGGCGTCGGCGTCGAGTTGGGCGCGAGCGGCGAACTCCGCCGCGGCCTCGGGGTCCGGCACGGCAGGGTCGGGATCGGGTGTGGCGGTGAAGGGCCGGTAGTCGAAGGGCCGGCTGACGTAGCGGTGCCCGGTCGGGGTGATCCAGACCAGGGTGCCGTCGGGGTGGGCGAGGACCTGCCAGTCCTGGTGCTCCTTGAGGGTGTGGTGGTGCCTGCACAGCCCGTGAAGGTTGCGTTCGCAGGTGGGCCCGTGATCGGCGGCGCGGTGGTGGTGGTCGAGGTCGCCGTCGAGGGCGCGTCGGTTGCAGGTGGGGAATCGGCAG
>NZ_JBEZDN010000129.1:11035-22398 GCF_040648315.1 Pseudonocardia sp. NPDC049154 | reverse complement strand
GCGGACCCGCCGCCCCCGCCGCCGTACTGCAGGGCGCCGAGCCGGAGCTCGCGGATCCCGAGGGCCGTGGCGAGGCGCAGCGGAGTGGTGCCGTCGTTCGAGTAGGCGACGAAGCCGTCGATGTCGTCGACCTCGACACCGGCGTCCTCGGCCGCACCGAGGACGGCCCGCAGGACCATCGTGAACTCGGACTCCTGCGAGCCGCCGTGCTTGAAGTAGTCGCTGGCGCCGATCCCGGCGACGGCGACGCGGCCGCGCAGCGTCATCCTGCGTACGACGTCAGGACGGACGGCGCCGCGTTGACCATGGTCGTCGGGTCGACGTAGACGTGCTGGGTCGCGGCGTGCATGTCCTGCACGCACTTGGCCAGGGCATTCGGGGTCCGCAACCCCTTGCTGCCCGACCAGGTGTAGGCGAACTCCACGGCCTCGGCGCCGACCCGGGTGACATAGGTCGAGGCCTGCCGTACCCGCTGGTACTGCAGGTCGGACACGGCGTCGCCGCGGTTCACGGTCTGCTGGGCATCGTCGAACACCTCGAAGCACAGCGCCCGCGCCGCGCGGAGCTTCGCCTCCATCTCGGCGAACTCGTGCCGGAACAGCTGCTGCTCGATGATCGGCGGCACACCCGGGCGGCTCTTGCCCGCCGACAGGATCCGGTGCAGCTCCTCGAACGCGCGCTTCGCGATCCCCATCGCCACACCGGCGTGCCCGGCCGAGCCCATGATCTGCAACCCGAGGCGCTGGGTCGCCTGGCCCCGCAGTGGCACCGCGCCGACCCGCTTGACGGTGAACTCCGCCGGCACGAACTGCTCGGGGATCTCGTAGTCGTAGCTCCCGGTGCCCTGCAGGCCGAAGACCTCCCAGTTCCCCAGAAAGTTCACGTTCTCGCGCGGCACCAGGAAGATCAGCTCGATCTCGCCGTGCTCGCCCGCGTTCGCGCCGCCCCCGACCCAGTGCGCGTGCCCGGTGCCCGACCCGAACTGGAACCGGCCCCTGGCCGTGTAGCCGCCGTCGGCCTCGGCGACCTTGCCCATCGGCCCGAACATCCCGGCGATGATCGACTTCTCGGTGCCGAACAAGGTCTCCACCGCGACGTCGGTGCAGTGCCCGCCGGCGAAGCCGGTGACGGACATGTTCGCCATCATGCTCCAGCCGACGGAACCGTCCGCGGCGCAGATCTCCTCCACGACCTCCAGGGCCTGGGTGATCTCGCCGTTCCCACCGCCCAGCTCGCCGGGCAGCAGCAGCCAGAACAGCTCGGCGTCCGAGATGAGCTTGACGACGTCGTCGGTCATCGTGCCGTGTGTGTCGACCGCCTCGGCGGCGGCGCGGACCTGCGGGGCGATCGCCCGGGCGCGCTCGACGGGGTCTGCGATGCCCATCGGGGCGGACGACGGTCGTTCGGTGGTGGCGGTCATCGAAGATTCCCTTCTCGCACTACATGAACCGGCCGCCCGAGACCTCCAGGGCGGCTCCGGTGACGAAGGTGGACATGTCGGAGGCCAGGAAGACCGCGGCGTCCGCGATCTCGTGGGGCTCCCCGATGCGCCCGAGCGGGACATCGGTCAGCCGGGCGGCCAGGTCCTCCGGGGCGAGCTGCTCGGCCATCGCCGTGCGCATGATGCCGGGCAGGATCGTGTTGACCCGGATGTTCCTGGGCGCCAGCTCCTTGGCCGCGGCCTTGGTGAGGCCGAGGATCGCGGCCTTGGCGGTGCTGTAGTTGGTCTGCCCGGCCAGCCCGGCCTTGCCGCCGATGCTCGAGATGTTGATGATCGAGCCGCCGCCCTCGCCGATGTGCATGCCCGCGTACTTGCAGCCGAGCCAGCTGCCCTGCACGTGCACGTCGATCAGGGCGCGAAATCCGGATAGCGGCATCCCGGCCATGTCGCCGTTGCGCAGGATGCCGGCGTTGTTGACCCAGATGGTCAGGCCGTGGCGGGCCGCCCGCTCGGCGAGCTCGGCGACCGACAGCTCGTCGGTGACGTCGCACGCGACAGCGGTCGCCTCGGTCAGCCCCTCGGCGGCGAGTTGCTCGGCCGCAGCGGCGGCCGCGTCCTTGTCGACGTCCGCCACGAGGACGTGGGCACCCTGTTGCAGGAATCCGCGAGCCATCGCGTAGCCGAGGCCGCGCGCGGCGCCGGTGACCACCGCGGTCCGGCCGCTGAGCAGCTCGCCCATCAGTCGCTCGCCGGCAGCGGCTTGGCGGTCTTCAGGACCAGCGGGACGGTGCCGTCCGCCAGCGTGCCCGCGCCGGCCTTGGTCACCAGCACCTCGACGTCCGGGTCGGACTCTGCGGTGTATCGCTTGCCCACCTGGGTGCCCCCGGCGAGATCGGCCGCGGGCTCGAGGCCGGCCGCGTCGGCGTCGCGGCCGACCATCGGCTGCCCGCCGCAGGTGAGCTCGACGGTCCCGGCGCCCGTCCGGACGACGATCACCTCGGTCGAGCAGGTCTGGCTCCGCAGCCGCAGTCCCGGGCGCAGCGCGGTCGGGGCGCTCACGACCTGCTCCGAGCGGCCTCGGACACCGTGATGGCGCCCTCGGGGCAGTTCTCCGCCGCTGCGCGGGCCTCGGCCTGATGGTCGGCGGGCTCGGTGTCGAGCAGGACCGGCCTGCCCTCGTCGTCCGCGTCGAACAGCTCCGGCGCCAGCATGTAGCAGCGTCCGTGACCGGTGCACCGGTCGTAGTCGATGGTGATCCGCAGGGACACCCGGTACCTCCGTGCAGGCTCGCTTCGTCGCTGGCGGGACACAGCCTGCGCGGCCGGTCGTTACCTGTTGCATTACGACACCCGCCGTAACGCGCGCCATAACGAGACGCCCGCTGTGATGGGCTCGCACACGAGCGCGAGAGGACGGGTGGACGATGAAGTCACAGGCTGCGGTGGTGACGGGTCGGGACGAGCCGTGGCGGATCGTCGAGATCGACGTGGCGGCCCCCGCACCCGGCGAGGTCCTGGTGGAATGGCACGCGGCGGGTCTCTGCCATTCCGACGAGCACTTCCGCAGCGGCGACCGGGTCGCCCCCGGCGGGGACGCGGCCCTGTATCCGATGCTCGGCGGGCACGAGGCCGCCGGGATCGTGGCCGAGGTCGGGGCCGGCGTCACGACGGTGCGTCCCGGTGACCACGTGTGCGCCAGCTTCTCCCCGATCTGTGGCCGCTGCCGCTACTGCACGTCCGGGCGCGGCTCGCTCTGCAACGGCAACAAGGACTTCATGCTCCGCGGACAGCTGGTCGACGGCGCCCACCGCCACCACCTGGACGGCGAGCCGCTCTACCTGATGGCCAAGCTCGGCACCTTCGCCGAGCGGACCGTCGTCGCCGAGCGGTCCGTCATCCCCATCCCCCACGACGTCCCCTTCGAGGCCGCGGCCCTGGTGTCGTGCGGCGTGGCGACCGGCTGGGGGTCCGCGGTGGAGCGGGCGGGCACCCTGCCCGGTGACGTCGTCGTGGTGGTGGGGTGTGGCGGGCTGGGGCTGAGCGCGGTGCAGGGCGCCCGCACCGTCGGCGCCCGCGAGATCATCGCGATCGACCCGCTCCCGCTGCGCCGCGACGGCGCGAAGACCTGCGGCGCCACGCGCACCGCGGCGTCGATCGACGAGGCGCGCGGGGTCATCGCCGACCTGACCAACGGCCAGGGGGCGGACCGCGTCATCCTCACCCCGAGCGTCGTGACCCCGGAGATCCTGCACGACGGTCTCGACGTCACCGGCAAGGACTCCGTGCTCGTGGTGACGGGGATGGGGCCCTTTGGCGAGAGCCCGGTGCCGCTGGACATCGGCGCGTTCGCGTTGCTCAACAAGCAGATCCGTGGCTGCCTGTTCGGCTCGCTGGACCCGCGCACCGCGACCCCGCGGCTGCTGGACCTCTACCGCAGCGGGCTGCTGGACATCGACGCGTTGATCACCCGCTACCCGCTGGCGGACATCGGCACCGCGCTGGCCGACCAGCTGGAGGGCCGCAACCTGCGCGGCGTGCTGGTGATGAACGGTGCCTGAGGTCGGCACCGCCCTGCCACGCGTCCGCATCGTCGACGAGACCATGCGCGAGGGCATGCAGATCGAGGACGCGGCGATCCCGACGGCGCGCAAGGTGGAGCTGCTCGACGCGTTGTCGTCCACCGGCCTGCGGCACCTGGTCGTCGGGTCCTTCGTGAGTCCTCGCTGGGTGCCGCAGATGGCCGACGTCGAGGGCGTGCTAGCCGGCTTCACCCCGGTCCCGGGGGTCGAGTACACCGCGTTGGCGCTGAACGAGAAGGGCGCCGAGCGACGCACGCGCCACGTCCCGCCGCTCACGGTGGACTCCCGGCCGCGGCTGACCGTGCACGCCTGCGACGTGTTCGTGCAACGCAACACCAACCGCACCCAGGCCCAGGAGATCGCGGGTTGGGACAAGGCGGTGGCCGCGGCGGTCGAGTCCGGCTCGACCGCGGCGACGGTCCGGCTCGGCGCCGCGTTCGGCTCCAACTGGACCGGGGACGTCGCCGTCGGCGACGGGTTGGCGCTGATCGAGCGCATGATGCGGGCCTGGGAGGACGCCGGGATCGTCGCCGACACGGTATGGCTGGGCGACCCGATGGGGTGGAGCCACCCACTCCGGATGGAGGCGTACGTCCGGGGGATCCTCGCTCGCTGGCCCGGGGTGCGACACCTGCACCTGCACCTGCACGACCAGCGCGGCGCAGCCCTCGTCTCCGCGTGGACGGCGCTGCGGCTGCTGCCCGCCCACATGACCCTGACGATCGACGCCGCGGTGGGCGGGATCGGCGGCTGCCCGTACTGCGGAAACGGCCGCGCCACCGGGATGATCCCGACGGAGGACCTCGTCGACCTGCTCGAGGAGGCCGGCATCGACACCGGCGTGGACCGCGACCGGCTGATCGAGGTCGCCCTGCTCGCCGCCGACGTCGTCGGGCGGCCGCTGCACGGACGCCTCCCGCTCGCCGGGCCCCGTCCGCGCGGCGCTCGGCTCTATCCGATGGACATGCCCTTCGTGGAGACGGTCGAGCAGGCTGCCCACTTCCGGCTCGGGCGGGCCGCCTACGCGGGCGCACCGTCGCCGTGGAGGACACCGATCACCAGCCACCAACGTCAGGAGAGTTCGTGACCGAGCTGCTCGTCGAGAAGCGCGACCATGCGGCCTGGCTGACCCTCAACCGCCCGGAGCGGCTCAATGCGCTCGACGCGGAGCTCAAGCGGCAGTTGGTCGCCGCGGCCGTGGACGCCACCGTCGATCCCGACGTGTGGGTCGTGGTGCTGCGGGCAGCGGGCGGCAAGGCGTTCTGTGTGGGCGCCGACCTCAAGGCGATGCGTGAGCGGGACGGCGCGGGTGGGCGTACAGCCACGCCGATGATCGAGGTCGAGCGCAACGTCTACGAGGGCGTACTGGAGATCCCCAAGCCCACGATCGCCGTGGTCGACGGCTATGCCCTCGGCGGCGGTTGTGAGCTCGCCATGGCCTGCGACCTGCGCGTCGCCTCGGACGACGCCGTGTTCGGGATGCCGGAGTCGTTGCGCGGCATGGGCGCCAACTTCGGCTCCGTCCTGCTGCCCCGGCTGATCCCCCGCGCCCTGGCCATGGAGATGCTCTACTTCGGCGACCGGGTTCCCGCCGACCGTGCCCTGGCGATGGGCCTGGTCAACCGCGTCTGGCCCAAGGCCGAGCTGGCGAAACGGGTCGAGGAGTGGGTGGCGGAACTACTCACCCGCGCCCCCCTGACCCTGCGCCGCTACAAGGAGATGGCGGGCAAGGGCTGGGAGATGCCGGTCCCCGCCCACCTGCGGCTCAACGCCGGGCCCAACCCCTACACCTCCGAGGACCGGGTGGAGGGCGCCAAGGCCTTCGCCGAGAAGCGCCCCCCACGCTGGCAGGGTCGCTGACGAACCCGCTCGCGGGGCCCGCCCGCTCTGATCTCCGTCATTCGCGCCGCCCCGATGCGCGTGGCCTCTCCGATGCGGGGCGTCGCGCCCCAGGGTGCGGCCGAGACGTTGGCCGAGGCGTTACCGCCGGGCCCGGGTGGCGCGGGGAGTCGGTGGGGCCGCGGCGCCGTGGGCGAGTCGGCGCAGCTCCGGGCCGGGCTCGAGCCCGAGCTCGGCGAGAGCGGAGTGGGCACGGCGGTAGACCGCCATCGCGGCGACCCGGTTCCCGCCGAGATGTTCCGCCCGCATCAGCAGACCGTAGATCTCCTCGCTGAACGGGTTGATCTCGAGCGCCCGTGAGGCGTACTGCCGCACCATGTCCACGTCGGACGCCTCGACCGCCCACCACAGCAGGGTGCTCACCGCCTCCTCGTGCAGCACCGACAGGTAGACGCGACGCTGCTCGACCCAGGCCAGGTCGCTCCCGGGCAGGTACACGCCCGGAGCGAGATCGACGGCCGCACGGAGGGCCTGGATGTCAGCGCCGGTCGGCTCCCGGACCCCGCGGGCGACCAGCGCGGCCTGCTCGAACGCGTCGTCCTCCGCGGTCAACCGGACCGCCTTCGGCCAGGCCACCATGTTGTCGCTGCGCTCCAGCCGCACCCCGGTCAGCTCGCGGAGCCGGAAGATGATCTGGCGGAAGTGGTTGCCGCCGCGACTGCGCGCCACCTCCGGGAACAGCCGCTCCTGCAGCCTGCTCCGCTCGATCCCGTCCGAGTGCTGGGCCAGGTCCGCGATGAGCTCCACGACCTTCATCCGGCGGGCGGTGGACTCCACCCCGTCGACGACGATGCCGGGCGGCTCGCGGAAGGGGCGCAGTTCCACCCGCTCGGGCAGCCGTTCGGTGGTCGACACCGCCGAGGTCGCCGAGTCCTCGGAGGCGCCGGAGGGCTCGGCGACCTCCTGTGACGTCGCGAGGTTGAGCAGGTCACCGGACCGCAGCTGGTAGCAGCGATCAAGCGCCACGTCCGCCCAGTACGAGCTGCCGAGGGCACCCACCCGGCTGCGGACGTCGGCGAGCACCGCCCGCGCCGACGCCTCGTCAGCCAGGCGACAGTGCGCCTCCGCGAGGGCGTAGCCGGCTGCGGCCACCATGAGATGCCGCCGGGCGTGGAGCATCGACTCGACGGCCGGGGCGAGGACGTCCATCGCGTCCCGCGGCCTGTCCAGCTCCAGGAACGCGAGCCCGAGGACCACGCGGGCCCACTCCGTGATCGCCCGCCGTTCGACGCCCTCCAGCTCGATCAGGCCGGGACGCAGCGCCTCCACAGCCTCGGCCGGCGCCCCCGCCTTCAGCGCAGCCCAGGCGGCGAGGATCTCGTGGTGGTTCTCGCCACCGGTGCTGCGGGCCGCCTCGGCGCTCTCCTGCAGCATCCGTCCCGCCCTGCCGGTGTCCCCCTGAGCGATGATGAGGGCTGCTCGGGCGAACTGGGCGTGCGGCCTGCTGCTCCGGTCGGCCGGAATCGCCTCCCAGGCCGCCGACGCCAGCTCCAACTGGCCCGTCCACGCGGCGGCCAGCACGATGTTCGGATTGTCGTCGGCGTCGGGGGTGCCGACCGCGCCCAGGATCTCGGCACAACGTCCCTGCCAGAGCATGCCCCAGTGCACGACCGGTGCCATGTTCTGCCACCGCGTGGTCAACGGTGGCAGGGCAGGCTCGGTCCCGTTGGTGGCGGCGATCATGAACCGGACGGCGTCGGCGCGGTGCCCGTCCCGCTTGTCGTCGACGTAGTGCTCGGCCTCGCCCGGCCTGCTGTGCAGGATCCACAGCACGACACCGACGATCCCCGGGTCCACGGCGACCACGTCGTCCATGCGACCGTCCCGCTCCAGTTGGTGGATCAGGACGACGGCACGATCGATGCGCCGCAGCGCGTGCAGCGAACGGATCCGGCAGGCGGTCAGGACGTCCGACGCGAGCAGGTACGGCTCCCCGATCAGCTCGACCCAACGCTCCACGAGCGGTACCGCGGGGGTCGGGTCCGGCAGCCTGCGCACGCCCTCCTCGAGCACCTCCACGGCCAGCCGCGGGTCGCCCGCACGCACGCACCAGTCCACGGCGGCGTCGAAGCGGCCCGCGAGACTGAGGTGCATCGCGAACCGCCTGCGGAGCTCGGGCAGCCTGCCGGCCCGCCTGTGCGGCAGTATCTCGTGCAGGCAGTCCCTCAGCAGCGGGGCGAAGCACAGCGCGTCCTCGGGAGCGGTGTACTCCTCGCGTCCCGGGCCCCGGGTCACCATCGGGAGCACCCGGGTCCGCAGCGCCCCGAAGACCGCCTCACCGCGGGGACCGAGCAGGCCCACCGCGTCCTGCCGGGTCAGCCGGTCCAGCAGCGACCCGGCCAGCAGGAGATCCTGCTCGTCGAGTGGCAGCGCGTCCACGATCGTCGCCTCGACGACGTCGACGACGACCGGCGAGAGCGGACCGGCCGGCCCCGCGAGTCTCATCAGCAGGACGGCTCCGGCGATCCAGCCCCGAGCCCGGTCGACCATCCGGGCAGCCTCGACCTCGGTGAGCCCGGGCCGCACCGCAGCCGCCAGACCAACGACCTCGTGCCGACCGACCAGCAGGTCCGCGGCATCGATCACCTCGCACGTCCCCTGCAGCACAAGCGTGCCCACCACCGGGCCGAGCGCGCGCGTGCTCAGCGCCAGGACCTCCGTCCCCGCTGCGGGCTCGGCGAGGAAGTCCGTCAGCACGCTCACCAGACGCGGATCATCGATGACGTTCTCCAGGTCGTCCAGCACGACGAAAGGAGCGGATCGGGCCCGGTCGAGGGCCTCTCGCAGCTCCTCGACACCGGAGTCCGGGCTCGCCGACACCCAGAGGGACCGCTCGCCGCGCTCGGCGGCCACCAGACGGGCGAGCGAGGACTTACCCGCTCCCGACGGCGCGGTGACCACCACCGTCGACGCGCGGATGAACGCCTCCGCGACCCTCCCGACAAGGCCGGGGCGTGGGAACAGCCCGAGATCGTCAGCAGGCACCGAACCACCACCGGGGCTGCGCCCCCGACTCGCGGAACCCGCCTCGGAGATCACCGTCGGCATCGACGTGTCGATCGTCACGCACATGGCCTAACACGTCCGAGTGACCTCCGACAAGGAGCGTGATTCACCCGTCACCGAGCCGAGCGCCGGCTCCGCCGCGGGCACGACCTGGAAGCTGGCGACCTCGACGACCTGGATCCCGGTGAACATGCTCGACACGTGTCCTCCCACGGCGTCCCCCGGCGCCGCCGTCGGTGCCGGGCGACCCCAGGGTCGTACCGGGTCGTTATCCATGGCGTTATGGCCAGGCTCCCAGGGCTCCTTCGAGCAGCATCCCGCATCGACGGGCAGGGCGACTCCCGTGACGCAGCGTGACCCGTCGGGGGCGAGAGGGACCGCCGCCGTCCTGTCTCCGATCGGGAGGGCGAGCCGCACTCATGTAAGGAGCTCCGGGACTTGATCGGCTCGGGGTTCTCGGGTTGCATGCGCATCCCGGCTGGTCCGGTGGGTGGCGTCGAGTAGCGCTCTGAGGGTCGGGAATCAGCGGAAGAGGCTGTCGCGGAAGGTCGTGCCGGGGTAGTCGGTGCGGAAGAGGCCCCGCCGCTGCAGCTCGGGGACGACGAACTCGACGAACCGGGAGAGGCTGTCCGGGCTGAGCGCGTGCGTGACGATGAACCCGTCGCAACAGCCGGACTCGAACAGCTCCTGCATCTGGTCCACCACGGTGGCCGCCGACCCGACGTAGCGCGGTGTGAAGTCGCTGGTGCACTGGAGCAGGGCGGCGTCCCGCAGGGTGAACGTCCGGCCCTCGGAGTTCCAGCCCAGCAGCCGCGCCACGGCGCCGTGCACCTGCTTGCCGTCGTCGGGGACGATCGCCGCGAGTGGGGTGTCGAGCGGGACGTCCTTCAGCTCGACGCCCAGGGACATCTCCAGCACCTTCATCGCGGCGCGGGGCTCCACGAGGGCGTCGAGCGACGCGGCGTACTCGGCGGCCTCGGCGTCCGAGCTGCCGGCGACGACGTCGACGGACGGGAGGACCACGCAGTCCTCGGGTCGACGCTCGTAGCGGTCGACCATGAGCCCCTTCAGCTCCGTGTAGTAGTCGCGCAGCGCCGACCCGGTCGAGTGCGGGCTGAAGACCACCTCGGCCCATCGGGCCGCGAAGTCCATCCCGCGTGCGGACGCGCCCGCCTGCATGAGCACCGGCCGCCCCTGGGCGGAGCGAGGAACGGTGAGGCCACCGGCGTAGCGCACCGCCTTGCCCTCGTAGGTGCTGTACCGGATCCGTTCCGGGTCGGCGAAGACGCCGCTCTCCCGGTCGATGACCAGGGCGTCCTCGGCCCAGGTGTCCCACAGCTGCAGACACGCCTCGACGACCTCGTCGGCCATGTCGTAGCGGGCCGCCTTGTCGAGGATGTGGTCGTGTCCGAAGAGGCGGGCGTCGGAGTCCTGGAACGAGGTGACGACGTTCCAGCCTGCCCGGCCTCCGCTCATCCGGTCCAGCGTGCCGAACGCGCGGGCGATGATGTAGGGCGGGTAGAAGGTCGTGCTCATCGTCGCGCTGAGCCCGAGGTGACGGGTCACCCGCGCCATCGCGGTCAGGATCTGCAGCGGGTCCAGCAGCGACAGCATGCCGCCGAACCTGATGGTGTCGAGCTGCTCGGTGCCGAACCCCGGCAGGTGGCTCTCGACGAAGAAGACGCCGTCGAACAGCCCCTTCTCGTACAGGCGCGCCAGGGTCTCGTAGCGTTCGTAGGAGGTGACGCCGTCGGCATCGCTGTCCGGGTGGCGCCACGCCCCACTGTGGTGGGTCGCCGGTCCCCCGTTCATCAGGCCGACCAGATGCATCTGTCGTGTCGTCACGTCGTCCGCGGTTCCCTGTGTGAGTCGTATGGGGGTCGTCAGCCCGCCGCGAGCAACCGGAAGCGGCTGCCGTGGAAGACCAGGGGCGGGGTGTCGAGCTCGGTACGGGTGCCCAGGATGCGCAGCAGGACGATGGTGTGGTCGCCCGCGGGCAACTCGTCGTGCACGACACAGTCGAGCCACGCGGCCGAGCCGTCGACGAAGACGGCCCCGTCCGCGGTGGCGTCCCACGCGACGCCGTCGAACCGGTCGCCCTCCTTGCGGGACAGGGCCGCGCACGCCCGGTCGTGGGTCTCGGCGAGCACACTGATCCCCAGCCGCGGGAGCCTACGGAGCCGCGGCCAGGTCGACGAGGTGTCCTGCACGCACACCGACACCAACGGCGGGTCCAGCGAGACCGCGGTGAACGAGCTGGCCGCCATGCCGTCCGGGGCCCCGTCGCGCAGGCCGCAGACCGCGGCGACCCCTGTCGGGAAGCATCCGTAGGTCCGACGGAGCGCGGAGCCGTCGTCGAGGGGATCGAGCGGGTCGAGCATGGTTCCTCCCGGAACCGGGGGGGGGGGGGGGGGGCGCCCCCCCCGGGCGGCGCGCCGC
>NZ_JBEZDN010000129.1:0-11025 GCF_040648315.1 Pseudonocardia sp. NPDC049154 | reverse complement strand
CGTGTGGTCCGACGTCGCGCGCCGCCGTCTGCGTGGGTACCGCGCGGGTCCCGCTTGGTACCCCCCGGACCCGCGCGGGGGTGGTCGTCCTCCCCGGCGCGTCCGCCATCAGGTGGTGGGTGACTTCGTCAGGGTCTCGACGTAGCGGGTGTCGTAGACCTGCTCCTCGGTCAGGTTGGTCGGGTAGTTGAGCAGCCCGAGGTCCCGCCAGTACTGCTGGGCGGCGAGGTGCTCGGTGCCGAGCGGGAAGGTCGGGTCGAACAGAAGTGGCCGCAGACTCTGCAGCTTCTCGGTCGTGATGCCCATCTGCTGGGCCAGCTTCGGCGCCACCTCGGGGTTGTTGTGGTAATCGCCCTGCAGGTAGTCCCGCTGGCTGCGGGCGATCGCCCGGAAGAACGCCATGGCGACCTCGGGTCGGTCCTGCAGGAAGTCCTTGCTGCCCACGTACCCGATCAGAGCTGTGCGGGGGAACTGCGTGTCGACGAACTCGCAGCACGGGTCGTTCTCCAGCAGCGCGGAGCCGGGCGAGGTCACCTGCGCGACGTCGGCAGCGCCGTTCGTCATCGCGACCGCGATCTCCGTCGGCTTCATGATCTTGAAGTTGAGGTCGCTGAGCTGGATGGACGGGTCGCCCGCATGGACCCACTGCCACAGGTAGTACGCAGAGATCGACGCGTTGCCCGACGGGGTCAGGATCGTCTTGCCCTTCAGCGCCGACGGGGTCACCCCGTTCGGGAACGACGCCTTGTTGAACCAGTACCCCTGCATCGATTCGGGCCCGTAGGCGGAGCCCGGGAAGGCCCACTTGACACCGGTGTCGCTGCCCATCGAGTTCAGCAGGCCCGCCGTCATCGCCGCGAAGCCGAGGTCGAGGCGCCCCTGAGCCAGCAGCGGCATCTTCTCGGTGTCCGGGAGGTCCTCGGTCTGGATCTCCAGGTTCTCCTTCTCGAACTCGCCCTCCGCCGTGGCCATCATGAACTGGGCGTAGACCTCGAGCTGGTTGCCGATCCCGATGACGACCTTCTCCTTCTGCGGGAGCGGTCGGGGGGCCAGCGGGTCACCGGTCGGGGCGAAGACCTCGGCCGAGGCCTCCGAACCGCCGCCCGACGACGACGCGCCGGAGCCGCACGCGGCGGTGACCAGGGCGACGGAGGTGACGGCCACCGCGACGAGCGTCCGCAGTCTGCGGCCCTTCATCGGGTCTGCCCGGAAGCGGTGGGGACGGCACTGGGGACGGCACTGTCCATGGTCATGAGGGTTCCTTGTCTCGAGAAGCGGATCAGTGGCCCGCACCCGCGCCGCCACGGCGCGTCCACGGGGTGAGGAGCCGGCCGAGGCCGGTGATGAGGGCCTGGAAGAGCACGCCGAAGATCGCCACGAGGACGACGCCGACGTACATCCGGCCCACGTCGAACAGCTGCCAGGAGTTCCAGATCAGGTAACCCATGCCCGCGGCACCCTGGACGAACTCGATGCCGATCAGGACGAGGACGGCGTTGCCCGCGGCGAGCCGGAGCGACACGAAGATCGAGGGCAGGGACGCGGGGAGGATCACGTGCCGCAGTGTCTGCAGCCGGGTCGCGCCGAAGCACTGCGCCGGCTCCATGTAGTTCTTCTGCACCGCGGTCACCGCGGCGGTCGTCGAGATCACCACGATGAAGAAGACGCTCGCCGCGATCAGCACGAGGATCGGCAGGTCGGAAAGGCCGAAGATGAGCAGCAGGATCGGCAGCATCGCCAGCTTCGGGACCGTGTAGAGGGCACTGATGATCGGGTCGAGCGCCACGTCGAGCCGGCGGATCCGACCGAGCAGGAAACCCATCACGAGCCCGACCACGGCGCCCACGACGAATCCGACCACCAGTCGGTACGTGCTGACCAGCGCCGCCTCCTGCAGTGCCCCGGTGCTGACGGCGGCGCCGAGCGACTCGACGACGTCGACGGGTGCGGGGAAGAAGCGCCGGTCGAACAGGTCGAGCATCGCGGCGAGCTGCCATATCACCAACAGCCCGATCGGGACGCCGAAGCGCAGCGCGTTGTCGATGCGGCGGCCTCGTGTGTTGCGGCGGTGGCGGTCCGCCAGCGACACCCGTGGGGCGAAGACGATCCGGTCGCGCGGCGGGGCCGTCGCGGAGACCGCGGGACGGTCGTTGGTGGTGGTCATCGGCTCCTCCTGAACAGCCCGCGGGCGGCGGGGACGACGGCGGACTTCTCCGGCTCCGGGACCGCGGCGCCGTAGGCCTCCGACCGGAGGTTCGCCCAGATCTCCTGCTCGAGGGCCGCGAACTCCGCACTGCCCCGCAGGTCGGCGGTGCGTGGACGGGCGAAGGGCACCTGGAACTCGCCGACGATCCGCCCCGGCCTGCGGCTCATGACGACCACCCGGTCTCCGAGCAGGACCGCCTCGTCGAGGTTGTGGGTGATGAACACGACCGTCCGGCGGTGCTCCTGCCACAGGGCCAGCAGCTCGTCCTGCATCAGCATTCGGAGCTGCGCGTCGAGCGCGGCGAATGGCTCGTCCATCAACAGGATCTCCGGCTCGACGACGAGCGCGCGAGCGATCGACACCCGCTGACGCATGCCACCGGACAGCTCGCTCGGGTAGCTCCGACGGAACGGGCTGAGGCCGAGCCGGTCGAGCCAGTACTCGGTCCGCTCGTCGGCGTCGGCCGGAGCCCCGTGGCCGACCTCCAGTCCGAAGCGGACGTTCTGCTCGACCGTCTTCCACGGGAAGATGCTGTAGTCCTGGAAGACCATGGCCGAGAGCGGACCGGTGCCGCCGCGCTCGACGCTCATCTCCCCGCCGGTCGGGTCGAGCAGACCGGCGGCGATCCGCAGGAACGTCGACTTGCCGCAGCCCGAGGGTCCGACGATGCAGAGGAACTCGCCGTCGCGGACCTCGAGGTCGAGCGGCCCCAGGGCCTGGATCAGACCGTCGGGGGTCTCGAAGTGGCGCTCCAGGCCACTCACGGTGATCTTCACCGAGCCGGCGGCGAGGGTGCTGCCGGGCCCGGGCGCGTCCAGTTCGTCCAGTGTCGCCACTGCAACTCCCCACTTGTCGTCGGTGACGGGCGGCGAAGCTACGCAACGCCGCGTTACGAGCCGCGTTAACGGTGGTCGGAGGGGGTGCGCCGGTCCGGAATCCGGGCGTAACGGACGCGATAACGGAGGCTCCGGCACCCTCGTTCGTCGACCACGGCGGTCGACCCGAACCCGGAGGACGCGACATGACCTCAGCCCCCGACGCACGCCCCGGCTCGCTGGATCCCGCGCTCGTCGAGCACTTCGTCGAGCACTTCGACCACCACGACGCCCGGCTGGGAGCCGACCCGTTCGCGGTGTCCACCGCCATGCGGGAGCGTTGCCCCGTCGCCCACAGCGACGTCCACGACGGCTTCTGGGTCGTCTCGAACTACGACGACGCCCGCGCGATCATGCAGGACCCGAAGGTCTTCACCAGCGCGAAGGGCGCCCGCATCCCCGCGGGCGGCAAGCACCGGCCGCTCCCGCCACTGGAGACCGACCCGCCGGACCACGCGAAGTTCCGCGGCCTCATCGCCAAGGCCTTCTCCCCGCGCAACATCAACGCCCTCGAGCCGAAGATCCGCAAGCTCTGCGACATGCTCATCGGCCAGTTCCACGCGAAGGGCGAGTGCGATCTCATCGCCGACCTCGCGGCGCCGCTGCCCACGACGATCTTCGTCGAGATGATGGGCCTGCCGCTGGAGGACGCGGAGAAGTTCCACACCTGGGCCACTCTGATCAACCATCAGGCGCACGCGGGCGACACCGCGATGTCGGCGGGCGAGGCGCAGCGCCAGACGCTGGAGTACCTGGCGGGCCTGATCGAGGCCCGCAAGGCGGATCCGCAGGACGACATCATGTCCGCCCTGCTCGACGCGGTCGTCGATGACGAGCCGATCGACCCCGAGGACATGCTCTACATGACCTTCCTGCTCTTCCTGGGCGGGCTGGACACGGTCACCTCGGCGATGTCGTTCATGTTCCAGCACCTCGCCGAGCGCCCGGACCTGCGTCAGCAGATCCTCGACGACCCGACCGTCATCCCGAAGGCCGTCGAGGAGTTCCTGCGGTACGAGCCGGTCATCATGATCGGCCGCGGGGTGACCGAGGACGTCGAGCTGAGCGGCTGCCCCGTCAAGGCGGACGACCGGGTGCTCATCAACTCCATCGCCGCCAACCGCGACCCGGCCCAGTTCGAGAACCCCGAGGACATCGACTTCTCCCGGGACGCCAACCGCCACCTGACCTTCGGCGTGGGCCCCCACCGCTGCGTCGGGTCCCACCTGGCCCGCCTCGAGCTCAAGATCGTGCTCGAGGAGTTCCACGCCCGCATCCCGCACTACGAGATCAGGCCGGGCGCCACCCCGACGCGGCACATGAACCAGGTCAACGGTCTCGACTCGCTGCCGCTGACCTGGACGGTGTGATGGAGGTCCGCACCTCCTACGACGCGCTCTTCGTCGACGGGGCGTGGGCCCCGTCGACGGGCGCGCCGGTCGACGTCGTCAACCCGGCCACCGGCCGGGCGATCGGCACGGTGCCCGAGGGCACCCTGGCCGACCTCGACGCCGCGGTGGGCGCCGCCCGCCGGGCCTTCGACGAGGGCCCCTGGCCGCGCCTGCCCCAGGCCGAGCGCTCCGGGCTGCTCCGCCGGTTCGTCGAGGTGCTCGAGAGCCACCGCGCCCAGCTGAGCGCGATGATCACGGCCGAGAGCGGCGCGCTGCCCTGGCTGGTGGACAGCACGCACTTCGCCCTCGGCTTCGGCCGCTTCCTGCACGCGGTCGACCTGGCATCGGGCGAGCTCGACTCGGTCACCCCGCTCAAGGTGGGCGCCGGGTCGGTCCTCGGGGGAACGGCGCTGGTCCACGAGCCGCTCGGGGTCGCCGGGCTGATCACCCCGTTCAACTTCCCGCTGTTCCTGAACCTCTCGAAGCTGGGGCCCGCCCTGGCTCTGGGCAACACCGTGGTGCTCAAGCCTTCTCCGCTGACCCCGCTGGAAGGCCTCGTCCTCGGTGCCGCGGCCGCCGACGCGGGTCTGCCGCCCGGCGTGCTCAACGTGGTGACGGGCGGTGCCGAGGTCGGCGACAGGCTCGTCGCCGACCCACGGGTGGACATGATCAGCTTCACCGGCTCGGACCGGACCGGCAGCGCCGTCATGCGCACGGCGGCCGAGTCGCTCAAGCCGGTCGTGCTCGAGCTCGGCGGCAAGTCCGCGTTGGTGGTCCGCGAGGACGCCGACGTGTCCAGGGCGGCCGACATCGCGTACTCGAGCTTCACCCTGCACGCGGGCCAGGGTTGTGTGCTGCTCACGCGGCACGTGGTCCACCGCTCGCTGGTCGACGACTTCCTCGACGCCCTGGCCACCCGGGCCGAGGCCGCCGTGATCGGCGACCCCACCGAGCCGGGCACCACCATGGGCCCGCTGGTCTCGGAGGCGCAGCGACAACGCGTCACCTCCTACGTGGAGATCGGCGCGGCCGAGGGCGGCGAGATCGTCTGCGGGGGCAAGCCGGTCGACCGTGAGGGCTTCTTCTACCGGCCCACCGTGATCCACGGGGTCTCCCCGAAGGCGCGGGTCGCGCAGGAGGAGATCTTCGGCCCGGTCGCCGTCGTGCTGCCGTTCGACTCAGACGACGAGGCCGTCGCCATCGCCAACGACTCCCGCTTCGGCCTGTCCGGCGGGGTCGTCAGCGCGGACACCGGCAAGGCGTGGGAGATCGCGCGGCGGCTCAAGACCGGGTCGGTCCGGATCAACGGCGGCGGCACCGCCCCGGACCTCGCCGCCCCGATCACCGGCTGGGGCGCCTCGGGCGTCGGGACCGAGCACGGTCTCGCCGGGCTGCTCGAGTTCGCCCAGCCCAAGTCCATCGCCTTCAGAGCAGGCTGACGGGAGACATCGTTGTCCACCTACGTGCGTGACTCCTTCTTCGTCGACGGCTGCTGGCTCGCCCCTTCGACCGACGCCCGGATCGAGGTGGTCTCTCCCAGCACCGAGCAGGTCGTCGGCTCGGTCCCGGAGGCCGCTCCGGCCGACGTCGACGCCGCCGTCGCCGCGGCCCGGCGCGCCTTCGACCGGACCGACTGGCCCTGGCTCACCCCCGCCGAGCGTGCCGCGCACATGCGGGACCTGGCGAAGGCACTGAACGAGCGGGTCGCGGAAACCGCCACCACCATCACGACCGAGATGGGCTCGGTCCTGAGCTACGCGCAGGCGGGCCAGGCCCCCGGCCCGATCATGATGCTCGAGTACTACGCCGACCTCGCGGAGTCACTCGAGCTGAGCACCGAGCGCACCGGTCTGATGGGCTCGTGGCGGCTGCACAAGCAACCCGTCGGGGTGGTCGGTGCCATCGTGCCGTGGAACGGCCCGCTGTTCCTGGCCATGTACAAGCTCGCGCCGGCGCTGCTCGCGGGCTGCACCGTGGTGCTCAAGCCCGCTCCCGAGTCCCCGCTGTCGGCGTACCACCTGGCCGAGGCCCTGGACGCGTCGAGCATCCCGCCGGGCGTGGTCAACATCGTCCAGGGTGGCCGCGACACCGGCCGCTACCTGGTCCAGCACCCGGACGTCGACAAGATCGCGTTCACCGGCAGCACCGCCGCGGGGCGCGTGATCATGGCGGACGCCGCACCGACCCTGAAGCGGGTCAGCCTGGAACTGGGCGGCAAGTCCGCCGCCATCCTGCTCGACGACGTCGACGTCGAGGCCGCACTCCCGCAGATCGTCTTCGGCGTCTGCCAGAACAACGGCCAGATCTGCATCTCCAACTCCCGCCTGCTCGTCCCGCGCCGTCGCGAGGCGGAGATCGTCGACGCCGTCACCGCGGCCATGGCGGGGCAGAAGGTCGGCGACCCGTTCGACGCCGACACCGAGATCGGTCCGCTCGTCGCCGAGCGCCAGCGGACCCGGGTCGAGGGCTTCGTCGAGGGCGCCCGCGCCGAGGGCAACACGATCACCACCGGCGGACGCAGGCCCGCGGGTCTGGACCGGGGCTGGTACGTCGAGCCGACGGTGGTCACCGGGGTGCGCCCCGACCAGTCGATCGCTCGGGACGAGGTGTTCGGGCCCGTGCTCTCGGTCATCGCCTACGACTCCGACGACGAGGCGGTGGCCATCGCCAACGACACCATCTACGGCCTGGGCTCGGCGGTGTTCACCCCGGACATCGCGCGCGCCGAGGCCATGGCGCTCAAGATCCGCGCGGGCACCCTGAACATCAACGCCCACATCACCGACTTCCACGTACCCCTGGCGGGCTGGAAGCAGTCCGGCATCGGGCAGGAGGCCGGGCCCGAGGCGATCCAGGGCTACCTGCAGACGAAGGTCGTCGGTCCCTACTGATGCCCGATCTCACCGGGCGGGTCGCGCTGGTCACCGGCGCGGCCCGCGGCCAGCGGCGCAGCCACGCCGTCCACCTCGCCGAGGCGGGGGCGGACGTGATCGCGGTGGACATCTGCGCGCAGATCGACACGGTGACCTACCCGATGTCCACTCCGGACGACCTGGAGGAGACCGTCCGGCTGGTCCAGGCCCACGAGCGCCGCTGCCACGCCCTGGTCGCGGACGTGCGGGACTCGACCGCACTGCGCACTGCGGTCGACGCCGGGGTGGCCGAACTCGGCCGGCTCGACGTCGTCGTGGCCAACGCCGGCATCTCGGGCTACGGCGGTGTCGAGCGCGGGCTGTCCGACGAGGCCTGGCGCAACGTCCTGGACACGAACCTCACCGGCGCCTGGAACACCTGCGCCGCAGCGATCCCGCACATGACCCACGGTGGCTCCATCGTGCTCACGAGCTCGGTCGGGGGGCTGAAGGGCATCCGCAACCTGGTGCACTACACCTCGGCCAAGCACGGGCTCACCGGGCTCATGCGCACCCTGGCTCTGGAGCACGCCCACCAGTCGATCCGGGTCAACCTGGTGCACCCCACCGCAGTGAACACTCCGATGATCATGAACGAGGGCACCTTCCGGACCTTCCGGCCGGATCTTCAGAATCCCGGGCTCGACGACGTCCGGGAGGCGTTCGTGGGCAACAACGCCCTGCCGGTGTCGTGGGTGGAGCCCGCGGACGTCAGCAAGGCGGTGCTGTTCCTCGCCTCCGACGACGCCCGCTACGTCACCGGCGCCACGCTGCCCGTGGACGCCGGTGCGCTGCTGCGGTAGCTAGAACCTCAGGACCGCCTTCACGGTCCGGCCCGCCTCGGAGTCCGCCACCGCTTGCCCGATCCTCTCGAACGGGTACTCGGTGATCATCTCCTCGAAGGGGAACACCCCGGCGCGCCACAGCTCGATCAGCTGCGGGACGTAGACCTGCGGGACCGAGTTCCCCTCGGTCACCCCCATCACGGTACGGCCCATGACCATCTCGTAGTGGCTCAAGGTGATCGTGCCCGCCAGGTCGCCCAGGCCCACCAGGGCGACGGTCCCGCCCTCCGGCACCGACGACGCCGCCGTCGCGACCACCGAGGCCACCCCGCTCGTCTCGACCGCGTAGTCCGCACCGCCCGCGGTGAGCTCTCGGACCTGCCCGGCGACGTCCTCGGACCGCCCGTCGAGCACGTGCGTCGCACCCAGCTTGCGGGCGAGCTCGAGACGCTCCGGGACGACGTCGACCGCGATCAGCGTGCCGACCCGGGCGACCACCGCGCCGAGCAGCGCCGACAACCCGACCGACCCGGCGCCGAACACCACGAGCGAGGACCCCGGGAACGGGCGCAGCGCGTTGAGCACGGTGCCCGAGCCGGTGATCACGCCGCAGCCCAGCGGGGCCAGGGTCGCCAACGGCAGGTCCGCGTCGACCTTGACGGCGTTGCGCGACGTCGCCAGACAGTGCGACGCGAAGGACGACTGACCGAAGAAGGCGCCCGCGACCGGCGACCCACCGTCGCGCAGCGGTGTCGAGCCGTCGGGTCGGGCGCCGCTGTAGTTCATCGCGGCGAACTCCCGACACCGGTAGGGCCGACCGCTCAGGCAGGCCCGGCAAAGCCCGCAGGCGTCGAAGCTCAGCACGACGTGGTCGCCCGGCGCGAAGCCGGTCACCGCGGATCCGACCTCCTCGACGACGCCGGCGCCCTCGTGGCCCAGCACGCCCCCGCCCGGGAAGTACTGCCGCGCGGTGAGGTCGCTGTGGCACAACCCGACCGCGGTCGTGCGGACGAGGATCTCGTCGGGCCGGGGATCGTCCAACTCCAGCTCCGTGAGGGCGAAGTCCGATCCCGCCCCCGTACTCATCGCGGCCCGCACACGCATACCGGCTCCTCCCACCGACGACCCGGCCCAGCGCCGGACGTTTCGCCACCGTTCGGGCAGACCGTTACCGACGCCGTTACCCCGACCCGTGCCCATAACGCGGCCGATAACGGCCGCGCCGAACCCTGGGAGACATCCCAAGACGGAGGTGGCGATGAGGCTGCACGATCCGCTCGAGTACTGGGCTCGGCGACGACCCGAGCTGCGGGTCGCGACCGGCCCGAACGGGGTGAGCTACGGCGAGGCGTCGGCGGTCACCTCCGCCTGGGCGGCCCGGCTCGGCGAGCTCGGGCTCCGCCCCGGGGATCGCGTCGCCCTGGCCTCGGCGAACCAGCCGAACGCGGTGCTCGCGCTGCTCGCCGCCTCCAAGGCGGGCCTGGTCACGGTGCCGATGAACCCCCGGCTGCGTGCCGAGGACTATGCCGGCTTCGTCCGCGACTCCGGCGCCCGGGCAGTGCTCGGCAGCACCTCGCGCGCGGACGATCTCGATGAGGCCGTCGCCGGACTCGACCTGCCGCGGGTCCTGCTCGACGGTGCCCGCACGGGATGGGAGGACGCCTCGACCTGGCCCCGCGAGGCGACCGTCGCCCTTCCCGCGGCGACCGAGCCGATCGCCCTGCAGTCCTACACCAGCGGCACCACCGGCAGGCCCAAGGCGGCGCTGCTGACCCACGACGGGTTCGTGCCGGTGTCCGTGCGCTGGTCCCAGGCGGGCATGCGGTTCGAACCCGGCGAGGTGTTCTACCTGCCCCTGCCGATCATGCTGATGGCCGGGATCATGATGGTGCAGCACGCGCTGTGGTGCGGCGCCGCCGTCGAGCTGGACGAGTTCGACCCACAGCGGGCCGTCGCCGCCTTGCGCAAGCCCGGGGTCGCGGGCGCCACGTTCGTCCCGACGATGATCCACATGATGCTCGACGCGGATCCCGCCGGTGTGCCCGCGCCGGACGCCACGCTGCGCTGGATCCTCTACGGCGGCACCCCGGTCTCCCCGGCACTCGTCGCACGGACCCGGGACGCGTTCGGCGCCCGGCTGTTCCAGAGCTACGGCTGCACCGAGTCCAGCGCGATGACCCTGCTGACGCCCGAGGACCACGACCGGGCACTCGACGGGGCGGAGCACCTGCTGGGCAGCGTCGGCCGGGCGGCACTGGACTGCGAGATCGCGCTGCTCGACGCCGACGACCGACCGGTCGGGGTCGGCGAGGTCGGCGAGATCTGCTCGCGCGGTCCGCACGTGTTCTCCGGCTACGCCGCCGATCCGACGCGCACCGCCGCGGCGCTGCGGGACGGCTGGTACCGGACCGGGGACCTCGGCACCTTCGACGCCGACGGGTTCCTCTACCTGCGCGGGCGTAAGGACCACATGATCAAGACCGGGGGCATCAACGTGCACCCGGAGGAGATCGAGCAGGTGATCGCGGCGGTGCCCGGGGTCGCGCAGGTCGCCGTGGTCGGGGTGCCGGACGAGCGGTGGGGGCGGCGGATCGTGGCGGCCGTGGTCGCGTCACCCGGAGCCACCGTCGACGCGCAGCTCGTGGTCGACCGCTGCCGCGCGGTCCTCGCGGCCTACAAGGTCCCCCGCGAGGTCGTCCAGCTGGACGCCCTACCTCTCAACGCGACCGGCAAGGTCCTCAAGCACGTGGTGCGTGAGCAGCTCTCCGCCCCGGTGCCGGCGCCGTGACCGCTGCCGAGCCCGTCGAGGTCGCGGCCGGCGGGCCGCTCGCCGGCACCCGGGCGCTGGAGCTCGGC
>NZ_JBEZDN010000128.1:0-22651 GCF_040648315.1 Pseudonocardia sp. NPDC049154 | reverse complement strand
GCCCGCGCGGGGGCCGCCCCGGCGGGGGCGGGCCTTGGTGGGGGCGGGGGGCCCCCCCCCCCCCCCCCGCCACTCACAGGACGGGCAGGACGATCCGCGACGGGTGGTCGGCGTCGTGCAGCACCTCGACGGCGCCGGGCTTGCCACGGGTCGCAACGCCGAAGGGCTCGCCGGTGCCGACGTTGCGGGCGAACCGCGGGAAGGCGCCGCCGGCGACCTGCACCCGCAGCCGGTGCCCGGCCCGGAACCGGTACGCCGTGGGGAACAGCTCGATCTCGACGGCGAGCACGCCGTCCTCCCCCGCCATGACGTCCGGGGCGGGCACGGTCCGCGGGTCCAGCCGCCGGATGCCGTCGACGACGTTGCGGGAGACGCCGCGTTCGTCGACGTCGCAGACCCGGACGAAGACGTCCGCGTGGTCCAGCTCCGGCCGGACGTGCACGACCGCCGTGACCGGCCCGACCACGTCGAGATCGGCGGGCAGCGGGTCCCCGGTGAACACCAGCACGTCCGCACGGGCCTCGACCGGGGACTGGTCGACCTGCTCGCCCGGCGGCTGCAGCAGCGGTCCGCCGACGCTGGGCGTGGGGTCCGCCGGGTCGTAGACGTAGGTGCTCACGCCCGTGCCAGGCTCCTCCCCCAGCCGGCCCGCGGCCTGCAGGTGGACCTGCCGGGCGGTCGCGGGCGGCGGCCACTCCTCGAACTCCAGCCACTGGTCGGCCTGCTGGAGGAACAGCCGCACCGGCGCACCCTCGGGCTCGGGACCGCCGCGCAGGTGGTGGTCCAGCCACGCGACGTCCGTCCGCAGGCTGGTCCGGACCTCCTCGAGGGCCCCGTGCAGCCACGGCCCGACGACGACCCGCGCCGGCACGCCGGCCGCGCGCAGCGCCCGGTAGTCCCGCATCTGCTCCGCGACGAACAGGTCCCACCACCCGGTGACCATGCTGACCGGGGGCATGCCCGCGAGCGGGCCCGGGCCCGCGCGGTCGAACGCCGGCGACTCGCCGTAGGTGGCGTCCCAGTAGCCGTCGCCGGGCTCGGCGTGCTCCACGAAGTCCCGCCAGTAGGGCACGGGAGCCCCGGCGACCTCGACGTCGGCGGCCTGCAGCGGGACCCGGCGCAGGGCCCGGCGCAGCTTCGCCGCCCGGATCGGGTGCGGCAGCAGCGGGATCCCGCCCCGCTCCTGGGTGCCGATCATGGCGGTCCACGCGAGCGCGTTGAGCAGTGCCGGGGCGCCCTGTGCGTAGAACGTGTCGGTCATCCGGGCAGCCGTGATGTGCGGGGACATCGCGGTGAGCGGCGGGTCGGCGTAGGGCGCGACGGCCCACTGCGTGTAGCCGAGATAGCTGCCGCCGGTCGTCGCGATCCGGCCGTCGCACCAGGGCTGCTCGCGCAGCCACGCGACGGTGGCCAGGCCGTCCTCGCGCTCGCTGGTGAAGGGCCGGAAGTGGCCGCCGGACCCGAACGTGCCGCGGGTGCTCTGCAGCACGACCTGGAAGCCGCGGCGGGCCAGCGGGGCCGCGAACACGATGCCGGCCGAGCGCGGGTCGTACGGGACCCGGATCAGCACCACCGGGAGCGGGCCGTCGGTGCGGGAGGGCCGGTACCGGGTGCCGACGAGCACGGTGCCGTCGGGCATCGGGACGTCGACCCGGGTCCGGTCGTACGGGACGGGCGGGGAGGTCAGGCCGAGGGCGCGGTCGGCCAGGGACCCGGCCGCGCGCAGCAGGGGGTGCACGTCCCCGAGGTTAGACACGTTCCGCCGACGGGCCGTTCGGCCCGGGCGGCGCCGGCTGCGCCGGGTCTACCGTGGATCTCCCGACGGACGATCGACGGCGACGACGACGAGGACGGCGACATGAGCGATCGGCCCGGCAGCGTCACCCTGGTGGTCGTGCTCACCTGGGTCTCCGCGGTGCTGTCCGTGCTGGGTGGGCTGCTGCTGATCGTGGCGGGAAGCGTGACCGCCGGCGCCGCGGGCCTCACGCCCGGTGTGCTCGTCGGGATCGGCGTGGCCTACGTGATCCTCGGCCTGATCACCGGCGCGGTCGCGTCCCGGCTCGGCCGCGGCGGCAACGGTGCCCGGCTGCTGGTCTCGATCCTCGTGGTCCTGCAGATCGCGGGCGGCATCGCGGCGATCAGCGCCGTCGGCAGCGGCTCGACGGTCACCCAGGCGCTGGTCAGCATCCTCGTCGGGATCGTGATCCTGCTGCTGCTCTGGAACGCCCGCGCCAACACCTTCTTCGCGTCCCACTGACCCGTGAGTGCCTACTGCCCCTAGAGGGGCAGTCGCCACTCACGATCCGCGCCGACCTGCGCGGAGCCGGGTGGGCGTGGTGCCGAACCACCGCCGCACCGCCCGCGTGAGCCCGGACTGCGCCGCAAGGCCGAGCATCGCGGTGACCTGCGCGAACGGCAGGTCGGTCGTGGTGATCAGGCGGTGGGCGGCGTCGCGGCGCGCCTCGTCGAGCACCCGCTCGAAGGTGGTGCCCTCGGCTGCGAGATGCCGCTGCAGGGTGCGCGGGTGCAGCCGCAGCAGCCGCGCGACGTCGCCGACCTGCGGCGGGGCGGACCCGAGCGAGCGGGCCAACGCGCCCCGCACCCGTCCGGCCACGGTCTGCCCGGGCTCGGCGAAGTGGCTCTCCAGGTAGTCCAGCGCGAGCGTGCGCAGCAGCCGGTCGCCCCCGGCCACCGGGGCCGCGGTGAGCGCCGCGGGCAGCCGCAGCACGGCGGCGGGCCGCTCGAACCGGACGTCGGCGCCGAAGAAGTCGGTGTAGCGGGTCACCGGAACGAGTGGCGGATGGGCCAGGTGCGCCGATCTCAGCCCGTACGGTCCGCCGTGCAGGAGCAGGATGATCCGGTGCAACAGCCCCAGCCCGAGGTCCGCGGCCTGCGGCGGGAGCGGCAGGGGCTCGGCGGTCCCGTCGACCGCCGCCCCGTAGCGCACCGCCAGCACCCCGCGCACCTCCTCGGGGTCCGCGACCTGCGCGATCGACAGCGCCGGGCTGTGCACGAAGAGGAACCGCGACGCGCTGGCCAGGGCCTCGCCGAGGGTCCGCGCGTTCTCGATCGCGACGGCGAGCGGGCCGAGCACCCCCGCGTCCTGCCGCTCGGCGAGCAGCAGGCCGAGGTCCGGGCGCCCGAGCTCGGCCGCCGCGGTCTCCAGGAGCAGCCCGGCGCTGCGCACGCCGATCACGGCGTCGTCGCTCGACACGGCCTCGCGGGTCACGCCGAACCGGGCGAGCAGCGCGGCCGAGTCACCGCCCAGCGCGTCGACCAGCGCGGGGAGGCCGCGCAACGACGCGGCGCGCACCACGGGGCCCATGTCGCGTGAGGGTAAATCATTGTCGCGCACGGATAAGCGCGGGCCCGGACCGGGCGACGACACTGGACCGGTCGCCAGCATCGAAGGGGAGCTGACATGAACGAGACCGACGTGCTGATCGTCGGCGCCGGCCTCTCCGGCATCGGCGCCGCCTACCGGCTGCAGCAGGAGCGACCGCGGGACCGGTACGCGATCCTCGAGCAGCGCGAGGCCATGGGCGGCACCTGGGACCTGTTCCGCTACCCGGGCGTGCGGTCCGACTCGGACATGTTCACCCTCAGCTACCCGTTCCGGCCGTGGCGCGGCGAGAAGTCGATGGCCGACGGCGACAGCATCCGCGCCTACATCCGCGACACCGCGCGCGAGGCCGGCATCGACCGGCACATCCACTACGGCACCACGGTGCAGAGCGCCTCCTGGTCGTCGGACGACGCCCGGTGGACGGTGACGACCTCCCGTGGCACCTGGACCTGCACGTTCCTCTACCTCTGCGCCGGCTACTACTCCTACGAGAGCGGCCACCAGCCGGACTTCCCCGGCCTCGCGGACTACACGGGCACCTTCGTGCACCCGCAGGCCTGGCCCGAGGACCTCGACCACACGGGCAAGCGGGTGGTCGTGATCGGCAGCGGCGCCACCGCCGTGACCCTCGTCCCGGCCATGGCGGAGAAGGCCGCGCACGTCACGATGCTGCAGCGCTCGCCGTCCTACCTGACCGCGCTGCCGCTCGAGGACAAGCTCGCCGACACCCTGCGCCGCCGGCTGCCCGCCGGGCTCGCGCACAAGCTCGTCCGGGCGAAGAACATCGCCGTCACGCAGGGCTTCTACCAGCTGGCCCGGCGCCGCCCGGAGGTCGTGAAGAAGGTCCTGCGCCGCATCGCCCTGCGGTTCCTCGACGAGCAGGCCGTCGACGAGCACTTCACGCCGCGCTACGAGCCGTGGGACCAGCGCCTCTGCGTGGTGCCGGGCGGCGACTTCTACCGGTCCGTCCGGGACGGCTCGGCGTCCGTGGTGACCGACCACCTCGAGCGGTTCACCGAGAAGGGGATCCTGCTGAGGTCCGGGCAGGAACTCGAGGCCGACGTCGTGGTCTCGGCGACCGGGCTGCGCATGCTCCCCCTCGGCGGCCTCGAGCTCGGCGTCGACGGCGAGCCCGTGACGCTCGGCGACACGTTCTCCTACCGCGGCCTGATGCTCTCCGGGGTGCCGAACCTCGCCTACTGCATCGGCTACACGAACGCCTCCTGGACCCTCCGGGCCGATCTGTCGTCGCGGTACGTCTGCCGGCTGCTGAACCACATGGAGAAGCGCGGCTACGCAGCGGCCGCCCCGACCGCGCCCGCCTCGGCCGAGCGTCGCCCGCTGCTCGACCTGACCTCCGGCTACGTGCAACGCTCGATCGACGCCTTCCCCAGCCAGGGCACGACCGAGCCGTGGCGCGTGCAGCAGAACTACGTGGCCGACGCGCTCAAGATGTCCCGCGCCGACCTCACCCGCGACATGCGCTTCACCCCCGCGACCGCCCGCAGCCTGCAGGAGGCCTCCTGATGCCCGCGAGGACGCAGCCCTACCGCTTCGCCGGCAACACCGCCGTCCTCACCGGGGCCGCGAGCGGGATCGGCGAACAGCTCGCCTACGGCCTCGCCGACCGCGGCAGCGACCTGGTGCTCGTCGACCGGGATGCCGCCGGCCTCGAGGCCGTGGCCGGCAAGATCCGCGGCGCACACCCGGACCTGACCGTCGAGACGCACGTCGTCGACCTCGCCGACCGGGCCGCGACGACGTCGCTCGCCGAGCGGATCGCCGCGGACCACCCACGCCTCGGCCTGCTGGTCAACAACGCCGGCGTCGCCCTCGGCGGCCGCTTCCGCCAGCTCACGCTCGACGAGTTCGAGTGGGTCATGGACATCAACTTCCGGGCGCCCGTGATCCTCACCCACCACCTGCTGCCCGCCCTGACCGCGACCCCGGGCGGGCACCTGGTCAACGTCTCCAGCCTGTACGGGCTGATCGGGCCGGCCGAGCAGTCGGCGTACTCGTCGAGCAAGTTCGCGATCCGCGGGTTCTCCGAGGTGCTGCGGCACGAGCTGGTCGAGACCGGCACCGGCGTGACCCAGGTCCACCCCGGCGGGATCCGCACCAACGTGGCCTCGAGCGCCCGGATCGGGTCCGGCGTCGACCCGGCGGAGATCGCC
Source organism: Pseudonocardia sp. NPDC049154 (assembly GCF_040648315.1). NCBI lineage: Bacteria > Bacillati > Actinomycetota > Actinomycetes > Pseudonocardiales > Pseudonocardiaceae > Pseudonocardia > Pseudonocardia sp. NPDC049154. Next base: position 17,131 of record NZ_JBEZDN010000128.1, on the reverse strand, counting down.
CGGCACCAGGCCGCGTTCGCGAAGCTGCTGAGCTACCCGCCGGAGAAGGCCGCCGGCGAGATCCTCGACGGCGTCGAGAAGCGGAGGACCCGCGTGCTCATCGCCTCCAGCGCCAAGGTGCCCGATCTCCTGGCCCGCCTGCTGCCCGGCTCGTACGGCCCGGTCCTCGACAAGCTGACGGCCCTGCTCGCCCGCCGCTAGAGCGAGACCGCGACGTCTTCCAGGGCGTCGAGCGAGGTCTGCATCCCGCCCTCCATGCCCGACTCGACGTGGGCGTCGCGGTGCTCCTTGTTCTGGTGCTGCACCAGCATGGTGAGCGTGGTGCGCCCGCCCGACTCGGCGAAGTCGAGGGTGTTGACGGCGTAGGCGTCGGGCGTGCCCTCGAAGACCTCGGTGGTCACGATCCGCTCGCCCGGCACCAGCTCGCGGTACTCCCCGTGGAAGGCGACCTCGAACCCGCCGTTCGCCTCCATCACCCAGCTCCAGCCGCCGCCGACCCGCAGGTCGATCTCGGCCGACGTCACGGTGCCCATCGAGCCCGCCCACCAGCGCTTCACCAGCTCGGGCTCGGTCCAGGCGCGGTAGACGGCGGCGGCGGGCGCCGCGAACTCGCGCACGATCAGGATCTGGTCGTCGGCGGGCAGCGTGACGACGGCGCTACCCCTCGTGGTCGTTCCCATCGGTCTCCCCCGTGATCTCCGCCAGCACAGCGTCCAGCGCGCCGAACCGGTCCTCCCAGTGCCGCGCGAAACCGGCCACCCAGTCGTGGATCGGCTTGAGCCCGCGGCCCTCCAGCCGGTAGAGCCGGCGCCGCCCGTCCTCCCGGACGGCCACCAGCCCCACCTCGTGCAGCACCTTCAGGTGCTTCGACACCTGCGGCTGGGCGAGGTCCAGTGCCGCGACGAGGTCCGTCACCGACCGCTCGCCCCGGGCGAGCACGTCGAGGATCTGCCTGCGCCGCGGTTCGGCCACCGCGTTGAACGCGTCGGTGGTGGTCGCCGCCCGTGCCACGCCTCCTATCGTATTCCCATATAGGAATACGTCAAGCCCTCGGCGACGACGACCTGGAGGCCAGGAGGTTCAGTCGGCGACGAACGGGTCGTAGTGGATCTGCTCGGGCGCCGCACCGGCGACCCGCAGCGCCCGCACGGTGGCGGTCAGCATGGCCGGCGACCCGCTGACCACGATCTCGCAGTCGCCCCACGACCCGAACCCGGTGACGACGTCGGCGAGCCGGCCCACCTGCGGGCCGGGGTACGGCGGCTGCTCCTCGACGACGGGGACGACGTCCAGCCAGGCGTTGCGGTAGGTCATCCGGCGCAGCTCGTCGAGCGCGTACAGGGCGTCCCACGACCGCGCCCCGTAGAAGACGACGACCCGCTCGGGGCGCCCGCCGTCGCGTTCGAGCTGCTCGAGCAGGGCACGGACCGGGGTGATGCCGGTGCCGCCGCCGATCATCAGCAGCTCGCGGCCCGGGCGGACGGCGCGGTCCAGCGCGCCCATCGCCGGGCCGATCCGCCAGCGGTCCCCGGGCCGGGCGGAGGCCACGATCCCGCGGCTCACGCTGCCGTAGCCCAGCGCCTTGACGTGGAACTCCAGCACGCCCGCGGGATCGGGGGCGTTCGCCGGGGAGAGGTAGCGCCACAGCCGCGGGTGCTGCGGGGTCTCCACGCCGACGTACTGCCCGGCGCGGTACGGCACGGGCCCGTCCTCGCCCTCGACCTGCACCCACAGGACCGCCGTGTCCCGGTCGACCCGCTGGTGCTCGACGACCACGCCGGGCCACCAGGCAGGACCCGCCTCCGCCCGCGCCGCCTTCTGCATCGTCCCGGCGAGGAACGCGAAGGTGTACTCCCAGGCCTCGGCGACCTCGGGCGTCCAGGCCTCGCCGGCGGTCTCGGCGAGCGCGGCGAGGAAGGCCTGCCCGACGACGGTGTAGTGCTCGTCCCGAACGTCGAACTTCCGGTGGTCCCGGCCGAGCTGGGCCAGGAACGGCACGAGCGACGCCGGGTCGTCGAGCCCGTCGATCAGGTGCACCAGCGCGCGGCCGAACCGCGCGTACTGCGTGGTCATCGACAGGGGGAACAGCCCGCGCAGGCCGGGGGCGTAGCCGAAGAGCGTGCGGTAGAAGCGCGGGACGAAGTCGTCGACGTCGAGCTCGAACTCCGCGGCACTGCGGCGGGCGCGCTCCAGGTAGGGCGCGAGGGAGCCGGGCAGGGCGCGACTCTCCGTCGTCATCGCCGGGACCGGGGAGCCGCCACCACGGGCGGAAGCGTAGCCGCCGCCGCGGAACGGGTGAGCCCGGCCTGCCCTGTCCGGCGGCGGACCGCGCTCGGACCGCGCCCGGCGTGCGGTCAGACGTGGGCGCGGCGAAGGGCGGCGTTGCGCTCCTTGACGGCGCGGTCCTTGTTGACCGGGTTCTGCGCCTCGTCGGGCTCGGTGCAGCCCGCCTCGACGGCGATCCGGTTCATGGTCCCGAACATGCGGACCAGGTGCGCGAGCCGCATCTCCTCGCCGTCGACGGGCTGCTGGTCGCCGTGCAGCAGGCCGATCGTGGTGTCCACCCACATGGCCTCGGCCTGCATCCCGGCCGCGCGCAGCACGTCCTGCACCCGGTCGGCGAGCAGCCGCGGCGGCAGCCCGATCCAGCCCTCCAGGGTCCGCGCGTCGAGCGGGAACAGCCGGTCCCGGTCGCGCAGGTAGAGCAGCTCGAGGGAGTAGCCGTGCGCGTAGGCGCAGTAGAGGCAGCCGTTGTAGAGCGAGATGACCATGCCGGCCAGATGCGTGCGCTGGTGGCCGAGGACCCGCATCGAGACCAGGTAGCGCGGCATGTTCGCGGCGAACCAGCGGACGGCCCCGCCCGCGCCCATCCGCGCGACGATGTGCGGGATCATCCGGGGCGCGAAACCCCACATCCAGCGGCATCCGGCCTGGAGAACGCGAACCGTCGCGCGGTCGAGCGCCCCTCCGGCCATCGCGCACCCCTCGCTCACGGTCAGTGTTCGGATCATACCCCGCGGTGGTGGCTCGGGACAGCGTCCGCGACGAGGTCGGGACGGAAGTCCTGCACGTCGGCCGCCGACCGGTCTAGCCTCCGGCGCGTGGGACGCGTCTTCCTCCTCCGGCACGGCGAGACCGAGTGGTCCGCCACGGGCCGGCACACGGGCCGGACCGACATCCCGCTGACCGACCGCGGCCGCGAGCTGGCCACGCAGGCCGGCCCGACGCTGGAGGCGCTGCGCCGCGGCGACCCGCCACCGGTGCGGGTGATCACCAGCCCGCGCAGCCGCGCCCAGGAGACCGCGAAGCTCGCCGGCCTGCAGCCCGACGCGGTCGACGAGCGGCTCTCCGAGTGGGACTACGGCGACTGCGAGGGCCGCACGACGCCGCAGATCCGCGAGGACGTGCCCGGCTGGACGGTCTGGACCCACCCCTGCCCCCACGGCGAGACGGCCACCCAGGTCGGCGCGCGGGCCGATGCCCTCCTCACCGACGTCCGTGAGCTCCTCCCCCGGGGTGACGTCGTGCTCGTCGGGCACGGGCACTTCAGCAGGGTGCTCACCGCGCGCTGGATCGGTCTGCCGCCCGAGGGCGGCGTGCACATCGCGATGGACGCGGCCGCCTGGACGATCCTCGGCGACGAGCGCGGGGTCCCGCGCCTCGACGCCGTCAACCTCCGGATCCCGTAGCCCGGCCCTCCCGTCGCTCCGCTGCGCGGCACCGCCGCGAGGCCCCACCCGGTGCGGACCCGGTGCGGACCCGGTGCGGACCCGGTGCGGACCCGGTGCGGACCCGGTGCGGACCCGGTGCGGACTCAGTGCGGACTCAGTGCACCTGCACCTCGTCCCCGACCTGCAGGGTGTTGAAGAAGGCGACGGCGTCGTCGTGGGCGAGGTGCACGCAGCCGTACGACGAGCTCTGCAGGCTGCCCTCGTGGAAGGCCACCCCGCCGTCGGCGAAGAACACCGAGAACGGCATGGGCGCGTGGTTGGGCATGTCGCTGACGTGGTTCTGGTCCTTCCACTGCACGTGGAAGGTGCCGACCGGGGTGGGGTCGGTGGCGTCGCCCGGCATCATCCGTACGGGCCCGCGGGCGACCTTGCCGCCGTCGAGCAGCCAGGCGCGGTGTGTCGCGAGGTCGACGCAGGCGTGCGCGGTGGCGGTGCAGGGGGTGCCGGCCACCGTGGCGGCGGTGTCGGTGTCGCCGCGGGGTGCGCTCTGGGCGGGTGCGGCCTGCGCGGGGGCGGCCACGAGTGAGCCGAGGCCGACGACGGCCGCCGTCACCGCCGCGCCGCGGAGCCTCCCGGCTGTGGCCCGCGTCACTCTGTGTCTACCCACTCGTCACTCCTCGGTGTTCCTACCCCCACACGTATGACGAGCGGGGGCAGGGGAGGTTGCTCCGTTCGCCGGGGAAGATTCCGCCAGTGAGCAGCAGATATCGTGCAGACGTGACGGAGCGGTGGACGAATCGGGTCCGGCGGGTCGAACCGGGCGACGTCGAGGCGGTGGTCGGGCTGGTGCGCGAGCTCGCCGAGTACGAGAAGGCCCTCGACCAGTGCCTGCTGACCCCGGAGCAGCTGCGGACCGCGCTGTTCGGCGCGGCACCGGCGCTGTTCGGGCACGTCGCCGAGGTCGACGGGACGGTCGTCGGCTGCGCGCTGTGGTTCCTGAACTTCTCCACGTGGGAGGGCGTGCACGGGATCTACCTCGAGGACCTCTACGTGCAGCCCGCGCACCGCGGCTCCGGGCTGGGCCGGGAGCTGCTCGCCGCCCTGGCCGCGACCTGTGTGGAGCGGGGCTACGCGCGGCTGGAGTGGTCCGTGCTCGACTGGAACGAGCCCTCGATCGGCTTCTACCGGTCCATCGGTGCGGTGTCGATGGACGAGTGGACGACCTTCCGGCTCACCGGGGAGCCGCTGGCCTCACTCGGCGCGTGAGCGCTCGTCGGCCCCCATCGACCAGCGCCGCGCGGGTTCGCTGACCAGCAGCAGGAACGTGCCCACGACGAGCAGCAGGGCCACGATCCCGATCGCGAGCCGGCCCTCGGCAAGCTGCGAGTAGACGAACGGGACCAGCAGCAGCTGGGCCACGATCGACGGCGTGCGGGCCCCGTGCCTCCCGCGCCAGAGCAGGACCGCGCACAGCAGGAGCGCGCCGCCGAGCAGCACGAAGTACGAGGCCTCGCCGATCCGGTCGCCCAGGCCGCCCTCGGAGGCGACCCCGAAGACGACGGCCGCACCGAGCCCGACGAGCCCCTCCAGCCCGACGACGGCGGCCGCCGCGCGCACCTGGACGGGCGGGGCGTCCGGGGCGGGGCGGCCCGCCTTCCCGCCCGGCTGCTGAATCGGCTCGGAGGTCACGACGACGAGGATACGGGCCCGGTTACGCTCAGAGCGTGCGCGCGCTCCTCGTCGTCAACCCCCGGGCGACGTCGACGACCCCGGCGGGGCGGGACGTCCTGACCCACGCCCTGGCGAGCGAGCTCAAGCTGGACGTCCTGGAGACCGCCTACCGCGGGCACGCGGCCGAGGCGACGGCGGCGGCCTGCGCCGCGGGCGTCGAGCTGATCGTGGCGCTCGGCGGCGACGGCACGGTCAACGAGGTCGTCAACGGCATGCTGGTCGACCGCGAGGCCACCGGCCCGCGGGCGCCCGACGGCCGCGACCCCGACGCCCCCGCGCTGGCCGTGGTGCCCGGCGGCTCGGCCAACGTCTTCGCCCGGGCCCTCGGCATGCCCCGCGACCCCGTGGAGGCCACCGGGGCGATCCTGGCGGCCCTGGAGCGGCGCAGCAGCCGCCTGGTCGGGCTCGGCCGGGCGGACGACCGGTGGTTCACGTTCAACGCCGGGATGGGCTGGGACGCGGACGTGGTCGCCGCGGTGGAGCGCGCCCGCGCGGCCGGGCGGGAGGCCACCCCGATCCGCTACGCCAACACCGCCATCGGGGAGTACCTGCGCCAGCGGCGCCGGCCGCCGTCGATGACGGTGGAGGTGCCGGGGGCCGGCCCGCTGGAGGAGATCCGGCTGGCGTTCGTGAGCAACACCGACCCGTGGACCTTCCTGGCGGGCCGCGCGGTCCGCACCAACCCGGGCGCCACGTTCGGCACGGGGCTCGCCCTCTTCGCACTGCGCCATCTGGGGCTGCCCACGATCGGACGCACGTTGCGCCACATCCTGTCCCCGGACGGGGATCCCCACGGGCGGAACATCGTGCGCCAGGACGCCGTTCCCTCTGTACGGATCCGCAGCGCGGAGCCGCTCGCCCTCCAGCTGGACGGCGACCACCTGGGCTCGAGGACGGACGTCGAGTTCGTTTCCGTGCCCGGAGCGTTACGCGTCGTCGTGTGAGAGGCGCCCCTCGTCGCAGTTCGGGCGGTGTCGTGACCCGGTCGAGTGACACGTGGTGGCCATTCACCGCTGCTCGGCGACCACCGAGCAGCTAGGGGCTCGCACCTGCGCGGACCGTGATCCAAGGTAGGTCCTGCGAAAGCGAGGGACTGCGCCGGGGTCACCCGGCATGGTCCGCGGGAATCGGGGTAACCCGGCTCCCGTTGGGCAGGGACACTGTCGATCGCACTTTGCGGCGGCGTGCGGCACGGATCGATGCAGTAACCGAACGTGTCGGGCTTCGTTGCGAAGTGTGGGTGAGGCTCCTCACCCGCCCGGACCTTGTCCCTTGAAGAGCGACGGCGCTCGTGAAATCATTCACAAGCGCGGAAACACCGTGACAGACCGACGTGCGATCGGCGCGACCCCGATCGCGAAGTACGAGGAGTAGAACGATCATGGATTGGCGTCACCGCGCTATCTGCCGCGACGAGGACCCGGAGCTCTTCTTCCCCGTGGGGACGAGCGGCCCGGCCCTCCTGCAGATCGCCGAGGCGAAGAGCGTCTGCCGCCGGTGCCCGGTGGTCACCGAGTGCCTGGCCTGGGCCCTCGAGAGTGGCCAGGACGCGGGTGTCTGGGGCGGCATGAGCGAGGACGAGCGTCGCGCCCTCAAGCGCCGCAACGCCCGTACCCGTGCGCGCACTGCCTGAGAGACCGAAGAACAGCAGCAACCGAAGAACTGCCCCGAGGGTTATCCCCACCCTCACCCCGGAAGCTCCCTCACAAGATTCGGAAGAGCGGGCCCGAAGCCGGACGCCACCGGCGACGGGCCCGCTCTTCGTCGGTCCGGGGGAATGTCACCGCACGCCCCGCGAACCCGTGACCGTCGAGCACGGCACCGGCGCGACCTCGGCACCGGGATCGGCGATCACGCTGCAAGGCTATCGCGCCGTCATCGGCACCGTGATAAGGGCCTCGGTTCCGCCGCCGTCGCGAGGCCGCAGGGCCAGTTTCGAGTCGAGCTCGGCGAGCAGCGTGCGCACGATCTGCAGGCCCAGGCCGTCCGCGCGGTCGATGTCGAAGCCGTCCGGCATGCCCCGGCCGTCGTCGGCGATGATCAGCTCCAGGGTGTGCGCCGAACGGTTGGCCTTCACCACGACCTCGCCCGCCTGGCCCGGTTCGTAGGCGTGCGCCAGCGCGTTGTGCACCAGCTCGGTCAGCACCAGGACCAGCGGGGTCGCCAGCGCCGAGCCCAGGGTGCCCAGCGAGCCCTCCCGGCGCACCTTGGCCCGCACCTCGGCCGTGGCGCCGTCGCCGATCGCCGGCAGCACGGTGTCCACCAGCTCGTCCAGGTCCACCATCTCGGCCACCGAGAAGGCCAGCGCCTCGTGCACCAGCGCGATCGAGGTCACCCGGCGCACGCTCTCGGCGAGCGCCCGGCGGGCCTCCGGGATCTGGGTGCGCCGGGCCTGCAACCGCAGCAGCGCCGCGACCGTCTGCAGGTTGTTCTTGACCCGGTGGTGGATCTCCCGGATCGTCGCGTCCTTGCTCAGCAGCGCCTGGTCGCGGCGCCGCAGGTCGGTGATGTCGCGGACCAGCACCAGCGCGCCGGCGGCATCGCCACGTGGGCGCAGCGGCAGCGACCGCACCAGCATCGTGGCGCCCCGGGTGCGGATCTCCATGCGCAGCGAGGTCCGGCCGTCGAGGGCCGCCTGGATGCGCGCGGCGACCTCGCTGGCGTCGAACGGGTCCCGGGTCAGGCTCTTCGTGAGCGACGCCAGCGGCACGCCCACGAGGTCCGTGTCGTGCCCCATGCGGTGGTAGGCCGACAGGGCGTTGGGGCTGGCGTAGGCCACGAGGCCGTGCGCGTCGAGCCGGATCAGCCCGTCGCCCGCCCGCGGGCTCGTGTCGGCGCCGGCCGCGGCCGCCGTCGTGGGGAAGGTGCCGTCCGCGATCATCTGGCAGAGGTCCGACGCGCTGCCGAGGTAGGCGATCTCGAGCGGGCTCGGCACCCGTGGCATGGCGAGGTTGGTGTCGCGGGACAGCACGGCGATGACACGCCCGTGGTGGCGTACCGGGATCGTCTCCCGGCGCACCGGCACCTCCAGGTGCCAGCGCGGCTCCTCCTCGCGGCAGATCCGTCCCTCGACGACGGCCCGGCGCAGCTGCGGGTTGTCCAGCGGGTTCACCCGGGCGCCCACGGCGTCCTCCGGGTGGGCCGTGGGGGCCGTGGTGGGACGGGCCTGGGCCACGCAGAGGAACTCCTCCGGGCCGCCCGCCATCTCGACGTCGGCGTCCTGCGGCAGGGGGATCCAGAGCAGGAAGTCCGCGAACGACATGTCCGCGAGCAGCTGCCACTCGGCGACGACCCGCTGCAGGTGTTCGACGGCGTCCCCGGGGAGGCTCGTGTGCTCGGCCAGCAGTTCGCTCAGGGTCGACACGGGCTCATCCAATCACGTGGGACACTGGGCCCAGTCCTAAGCACTTGTGAAGGAGGGACGAGCATGTCGAAGCGCGCGCGCAAGCGTCGCGACCGCAAGAAGGGCGGCGCGAACCACGGCAAGCGGCCCAACACCTGAGGCCCTGCCCCTGACGCACGAACGGCCCCTCCGCTCCGTCCGGAGCAGAGGGGCCGTTCGTGTGTGGTCGGTCAGGCGCGGCGTTCGACCCGGGTCGTGCGGACCTCGACGGTCGTGCCGTGGGGCCCCGACTCGACGCTCACCTCGGCCTGCTCCAGCACCGCGGTGCGGATCTGGCGGCGCAGCCGGTCCTTCAGCCCGTCCGGCGCGATCTCGCCGCTGCACTTGCGGGCGAGGAGCTGCTTGAGCTTCTCGTCGATCCCGTACTCCTGCAGGCACGGGGCGCACTCGTCGAGGTGCTGCACGAGCTGGCGCTTGCGCTCCTGGTCGCACTCGCCGTCGAGGTAGAGCCACACCTCGGCGAGCACCTCGGAGCAGTCGGTGTCGTGGTGGTTGCCGCAGCTCATGAGCTCGTCACCTCCTGCTCCCCCCGGATGAAGCCGCGCTCCCGAGCCGTGTCGGTGAGCATGTCGCGGAGCTGCCGGCGCCCGCGGTGCAGGCGGGACATCACGGTGCCGATCGGCGTCCCCATGATCTCGGCGATCTCCTTGTAGGCGAACCCTTCGACGTCGGCCAGGTATACCGCCATCCGGAAGTCCTCCGGAAGCCGCTGCAGGGCTTCCTTGACGTCCGAATCGGGCAGATTGTCCAGCGCCTCGACCTCGGCCGAGCGCAGCCCCGTCGACGAGTGCTCACCGGCCTGGGCGAGCTGCCAGTCCGTGATCTCGTCCGTGGGCGACTGGATCGGCTGACGCTGCCGCTTGCGGTACCCGTTGATGTAGGTGTTCGTCAGGATCCGGTACAGCCACGCCTTGAGGTTCGTGCCCTCGCGGAACGTCCGGAACGCCGAGTACGCCTTGAGGTAGGTCTCCTGGACCAGGTCCTCGGCGTCCGCCGGGTTGCGGGTCATCCGCAGGGCGGCGCCGTAGAGCTGGTCGAGCATCGGCATCGCGTCGCGCTCGAAGCGGGTCGCGCGTTCGGCCTCGGTCTCCTCCGGGGCCCGGTCGAGCGAGTCGGTGTTCTCGTCCGCCCGCTCCGGATCCCGTCCAGGGTCCTGCTCCGTCTCGGCCGCCGTCTCGTCCGGCACCGCGCTCCTCTCCCCCGCGACCGTCTCCACGATCGTCCGTGAGCCTGCGGGGGTCGAGCGTACGCGCCCGCGACGTGACGGGCGCGGCCGAGCCGGTCGGGCCGCGACCGGGGCGTCCATCAGTGCTGAGGTCACGTACGGTCTCAACACCTCCGGCCGGACACCGATTCCCGGCCGGTCCGGTGAGGAGGGCGGGACGAGTGGCAGGGCGGGGCACCCCGGCGACGGCGCTACTGACCAGGAAGAAGATCGGTTACACACTGCACTCGTACGAACACGCGGGCGGCGCCGCCTACGGGCAGGAGGCCGTCGACGCCCTCGGGCTCGAGGCCGGGCGGGTGTTCAAGACGCTCGTCGCCGAGGTCGACGGGAACCTCACCGTCGGGGTCGTGCCGGTCGACGCCACCCTCGACCTCAAGGCCCTCGCCGCCGCCGTCGGCGGGAAGAAGGCGCGCATGGCCGAGGTCGCCGCGGCCGAGCGCGCCACCGGGTACGTCGCCGGCGGGATCTCGCCGCTCGGGCAGAAGAAGCGGCTGCCGGTGGTGGTCGACGCCTCCGCCGCCGACTGGGAGACGGTCTTCTGCAGCGGGGGGCGGCGGGGGCTGGAGGTGGAGCTGGCGCCGGGCGACCTGATCGCGGTGGTCGACGCCCGCACCGCCCCGATCGCGGCGCGGGGGTAGGCGGGCGACGCCCCGCGGCGCCTTGTCACAGCCGCTACGGGAGGTGGCGGGACAGCCAGTCCGCCACGGCCTTCTCGACCGCCGGCACGTCCTTCTTCAACGAGTGGTCGCCGGGCAGCAGCACGACCTCGCGGGTGACGGTGGGCTCGGGGCGGCCGAAGGGGTCCGACTCCCCCTGCACCACCAGCACGGGCACCGTGACGCCGTCGATCTCGGCCATCCGGTGCTTCTCCGGCCTGCCCGGCGGGTGCACCGGGAAGGCGAGGCACACGATCCCGATCGCCCCGCCCGTGGCGGCACACCGGCACGCCACCCGCGCACCCGAGCTGCGGCCCCCGAACAGCAGCGGCAGCCCGGCGAGCAGCCCGGCTCCCTCGCCACCTGTGCCGCCGGTGCCCCGGAGCACCCCCACCACCGCCTCCCAGGCGGCGTCGAGCTGCGTCGCCGGGGCGGGGGCGCGGCGGCCCGCGACCCGGTACGGCTGTTCGACGAGCACGACGTGGAGGCCGGTGTCGAGCGCGGCGCGGGCGGCGGCGCGCAGGTCCGGCGCGTCGACCCCGCCCCCGGCCCCGTGCCCCATGAGCAGCGCCCCGCGCGGGGTCGCCGGCGTGAGCCGCACGTGCACGCGGGCGGGACCGTGCGGCGTGGGGATCTCGGTGACCTCCGCGGGCCGGAGGTTCGTCACCCGAGCAGGTCCAGCTGGATCGGCTCCTCGACCTGCGACGGGTCGAGCGGCTCGAGCAGCTCCTTGCCGTTGTTCCTCACGCTGTTGACCTTGTCCGACACCGGCACGATGTCGAGCTTGCCCACCAGGTCGGTCGACGGCGGGGCGAGCCAGCGCTTCACCGCGTCCGCCTGCGCGTCCGAGTCCGGGTCGAGCCACGCGTCCCACGCCGCGGGCGGCAGGACGAGCGGCATCCGGTCGTGCACCTGGGCGAGCGGGCCGACCGCCTCGGTGGTCAGCACCGTGCAGGTGACCAGGCCCTCCGGGAACTTCTCGAGGAGCTCGCCCTCCTTGGGCCGCCAGAACTCCCAGAGCCCGGCCATCGCGAGCGACCGGCCGTCCTTGTAGTGCGTGAAGTACGGCTGCTTGCTCGCCTTGTGGTCCTTGGTGGCGGCCCGGCGCTGCCACTCGTACCAGCCGTCGGCCGGGAGCAGGCAGCGGCGCGCGGCGAGGGCGCGGCGGAACGCCGGCTTCTCGGCGGCCGTCTCGCTGCGCGCGTTGATCATGCGCGCGCCCGCGGACGGGTCCTTCGCCCACGACGGCACCAGCCCCCAGCGCACGAGCCGCAGGCTGCGCTCGGTGGTGTCCGGGTCGGGGTTGCCGTCCGCATCCCGCGGGTGGCGCTGGACCACCGCGATCACGTCCCGCGTGGGCGCGACGTTGTAGTCCGGCCGCCGGTCCTCGCCGGCCTTCTCCGTGACGGCGTCGACGGCGGTGAACTCCTCCGCCAGGTCCGTCGGCGCCTTGGTCGAGGCGTACCTCCCGCACATGCCCCCATCGTGGCACGTCCCACCGACACTCCGGCGGACACGATCTCGGGGTCGCGTCCCGCCGCCGGCGCCATGCGGAATCATGGGGTCGTGGCCCCGTCCAGTGCCCCGTCCAGTGCCTCCTCCACCGCTCCGACCGGCGCCTACGCCGCGCCGGCGGCGAGCGGACCCGTGCGCGGGACGGTGTCCGTCCCCGGCTCGAAGTCCGTCACCAACCGCGCGCTGCTGCTGTCCGGGCTCGCGCAGGGCCGGTCGGTGGTGCACGGCGTGCCCGCCACCCGGGACTCCGCGCTGATGTGCGGCGCGCTCCGGTCGCTGGGGGTCGGGGTCCACGTCGACGGCGAGACGGTCACGCTCGACGGGGGCAGCCTCGTCGGCGGCGGCGCGGTCGACTGCGGCCTGGCCGGCACCGTGATGCGGTTCGTCCCGCCCGCCGCGACGCTGGCCGACGGCGCCGTGGTCTTCGACGGCGACCCGCACGCCCGCGAGCGGCCCATGGGCACCGTCCTCGACGCCCTGCGTGCCCTCGGCGCGGTGATCGACGGCGACCGCCTCCCCTTCGTCCTGCACGGCGCGGGCGGGCTGCCGGGCGGCGCGGTGACGATCGACGCCTCGGCGTCGAGCCAGTTCGTGTCCGGCCTGCTGCTCTCCGGCGCCCGGTTCGACAAGGGCGTGACCGTGCACCACGACGGCAAGCCGGTGCCGAGCCTGCCGCACATCGACATGACCGTGGCGATGCTGCGCGAGGCGGGCGTGGCCGTCGAGGATGCGGAGCCGAACACCTGGCGCGTCGAGCCCGGCCCGATCACCGCGCGGACCTGGGCCGTGGAGCCCGACCTCTCCAACGCGTCGGTCTTCCTCGCCGCGGCCGCGGTCACCGGCGGGGAGGTGACGGTCGCGGGCTGGCCCGCCGGGTCCACCCAGCCCGGCGCGGAGATCCTCGGGGTGCTGGAGCGGATGGGCGCCACCGTCACGGCGTCGGAGGCGGGCATGACCGTCGCCGGCCCAAGCCGGCTGCAGGGCGTCGACGTCGACCTGCACGACGCCTCCGAGCTCACCCCCACCGTCGCCGCCCTGGCCGCGCTGGCCGAGGGCCCCAGCGTGATCCGCGGCGTCGCCCACATCCGCGGTCATGAGACGGACCGGCTGGCGGCGCTGCGGACCGAGCTCGCCGCACTCGGCGGGGCGGTCACCGAGACCGAGGACGGCCTGGAGATCCGGCCCGCCCGGCTCACCGCAGGCGAACGGCCCTGGGGCGCCTACGCCGACCACCGGATGGCGACGGCCGGGGCGATCGTCGGGCTCGTCGTCCCCGGGGTCCGGATCGACGACGTGACCTGCACCGACAAGACCATCCCGGACTTCCCCGGGCGCTGGGCCGCTCTGGTCGCGTGAGCCGGCCGCGCCAGTACGACGAGTCCGACGTCCGGGTCCGCCCGGGCCGCGGCTCCCGCCCGCGCACCAAGCGCCGCCCGGACCACGCCGACGCCGAGGAGTCGATGGTCGTCGCGGTCGACCGGGGCCGCTGGACCTGCGCCCCGGGCGGCGACGCCGACCGGCCGCCGGTCACGGCCATGCGCGCCCGGGAGCTCGGCCGCACGCCGATCGTCGTCGGGGACCGGGTGGGGCTGGTCGGGGACCTGTCGGGCGCGCCGGACACCCTCGCGCGGATCGTGCGGGTCGAGGAGCGGCGGACCGTCCTGCGCCGCACCGCGGACGACACCGATCCCTACGAACGCCTGGTCGTGGCCAACGCCGACCGGCTCGTGATCGTGACGTCCCTGGCCGAGCCGGAGCCGCGCACCGGCTTCGTGGACCGCTGCCTCGTGGCGGCCTACGCGGGCGGGCTGGAGCCGGTGCTCTGCCTGACGAAGGCCGACCTCGCCGACCCGGCGCCCTTCGCCGCGCACTACGCGGAGCTGGAGTTCCCGGTCGTCGTGACGCGGCGCGGGGAGTTCCCGACCGCCTTGGCCGAGCTGCTCGAGGAGCGGGTGTCCGCACTCGTCGGGCACTCCGGCGTCGGCAAGTCCACCCTGGTCAACGCGCTGCTCCCGGACGCCGAGCAACGCACCGGCCGGGTCTCGGGCGTCGGCAAGGGCCGGCACACCACCACCGCGGCGCTGGCCCTCCCGCTGCCCGCGGGGCGCGGCTGGGTGGTCGACACCCCCGGCGTGCGGTCCTTCGGGCTCGCGCACGTGACGCCCGACGACGTCATCGCCGCCTTCGACGACCTCGCCGCCGCCGTCGAGGACTGCCCGCGCGGCTGCGGCCACCTCGGGCCGCCCGCCGACCCGGAGTGCGCGCTCGACGCGCTGGCGGCCGAGGGCGCACTGCGTCCGGGGCGGCTCGCCGCTCTGCGCCGTGTGCTCGTCGCACTGCGGGCCGCGCCGCCCGGCGCACTCACAGCGGACCGATAACCTCGGGGCCTTCCCTTGCCGTGGAGGAGGCGCGAGGTGCCGCACGGGAGAGCCTCGGCAGCGGGGCCGGTCCGCGATCCGCTCGCCCTGGTGCTCGCGGCGATCGCGGTCCTCGTGGTGCTGGTGGGGGTGGTCTCCTGCGCCCGCGGCAACTCCGAGGACGCCGGCCAGGCGCAGGGCCTGCCCAAGTACTACTCGGCCGCGGACCTGCTCACGGTCGTCACCCAGCGCCAGCACGCGGACCGCACGGCCCACCTGCGCCTGTCCGGCCACGTCGACGCCGCGGACGGCGGCCCGACCACGCTGGGCGGGGACGGCGCGCTGCGCGTCGAGCAGGGCGGCGGGATCTCCGCCCAGTTCACCCAGACCCTGAGCCCGTCCGGGCGCGACCCGCAGAGCACGGCGTTCGTGGTGCTGCACGGCGGGCAGGTGTGGCGCCAGGACGGCGCCGCGTGGACCCGGGTCGACGAGGCGGCCACCGGCACGCCGGAGAAGATCCTGGCGACCACCGCGGCCAACGTCGTCGCGGGCGCCGATCCCACCGCCCACCTGAGCCGCTACCGGGACGCCGCGCTGGTCGCCGACGCCGCGGACGACACGGTCGACGGGGTCCCGACGGTCCGGTACCTGGTCGTCGTCGACCTGGTCCGTGCCGCGGAGCTGGAGCAGGATCCGGAGGTGCGGGACGCGCTGCGGGCCCAGGCCGCCGCCGGCGTCACCCGGATCTCCTCCACGCTGTGGATCGACGCGGCGAACCGGCCCCTGCGCAGCGAGACGCGCCAGACCATGCCGGGCATCGGGACCCTGGCCCTGACCTCGGACTACCGCGACTGGGGCGCGCCCGTGGCGATCGCCTCCCCCGGGGCCACCGCCTGATCGGACTGCGCCTGATCGGACGGCGCCTGATCGGACGGCGCCTGATGGATGGGTGCGTGATCGGATGCGGTTGACTGGGCCCGTGCCCGGCTCCCGCCTCGATCCGCGCAGCATCGGCGGCTTCACGATCACGCGCCTGCTCGGCGAGGGCGGAATGGGCCGGGTCTACCTCGGACGTCGGGGCGGCGTGCAGGCGGCGGTGAAGGTCGTCCGGTCGGACCTGGCCGGCGACCCGGAGTTCCGCGCCCGGTTCGGGCACGAGATCGAGGCCGCGACCCGCGTCCGCAGCCCCTACACGGCCGCGTTGCTCGGGGCCGACGCCGACGCGGACCCGCCGTGGATGGCCACCGAGTACGTGCCGGCGCCGTCGTTGCGCGAGGCCGTCGGGATCCACGGGCCGATGCCCGTCGAACAGGTCCGGCTGCTCGGCATCGGGCTGGCCGACGCGCTCGCCGCGATCCACGCCGCCGGCATCGTGCACCGCGACCTCAAGCCGGGCAACGTCCTGCTCGACGCCGACGGGCCGAAGGTGATCGACTTCGGGATCGCCCGGGCTGCCGACGCGACCGTGCTGACCCGCACCGGCGCCGTCGTCGGCTCGCCGGGGTTCATCGCGCCGGAGCAGATCACGCACGCCCGCTCCGAACCCGCCGGCGACGTCTTCGCCCTCGGCGGGGTCCTCGCCTACGCGGCGACCGGCCGCGCGCCCTTCGGCACCGGCGACGTCAACGCCCTGCTCTACCGCACGGTCCACGGCGAGCCGGACCTCGCGGGGATCCCCGAGCCGGTGCTCGGGCTGGTCCGGGCGTGTCTGGACCGCGACCCCGCCCGACGACCGGACGTCGACCGGATCCGCGCCGCCCTTTCCTCGGGACCCCAGGACCGGCCGACGGGCGGCTGGCTGCCCGCCGTGCTGGAGCCGACGCCGCCGCGCCCGGTCGCGCGGGCGCCGCGCTGGAGGGTGCCGGTGACGATCGGCGCGATCGCTGCGGTCCTCGCTGTGGTCGGGGTGGTCGGGGTGGTCGCGCTGCGGGAGGGTGGGGGCGGGGCCGGGCCGACCGCCGCCCCGCCGGCCCCGATCCCCGGCGGCGCACTCCCCACGAGCGCCCTTCCGGCCACGGCCACGGCGCCGCCCGACGTCCGGGTCTCCGCCGAGCCCGCGGGGTTCAGCAGCCCGAGCGGCAACATCGCCTGCTACCTGCAGCCCAACTCGGTGCGCTGCGACATCGCGCAGGCCGAGTGGGACCCGACGACCGTGCCGGACCGGCCGGCCGGGTGCGAGGGTGTGTGGGGCGACTCGCTGCAGATCACGGGTACGGACCGCGCCGACTTCGTGTGCCACTCCGACACCGTGTTCGGCACCGGCCCGGTGCTCGACTACGGGAGATCGCTGCAGGTCGGCGACGTCACCTGCACCAGCCGGCAGACGGGCGTCGAGTGCCGGGTCGGGGCGAGCGGGCACGGCTTCGGCCTCTCCCGCACCGCCTACCAGCTCTTCTGACTGTGAGGATGGCGTAGCCGGCCCGGTGATGGTGGGTTGGTGCGTGACAGCGGCGGCGTGGCCCTTCTTCTGACTGGCCCTTCGGGTGCCTTGCGCGGGACTTGCCCGCCGCCGTTGTCGGCACCGGCCCCCGGCCGGAGTAGCTGGCCTGATCAGGAGCATGACCGCCAGA
>NZ_JBEZDN010000127.1:0-23252 GCF_040648315.1 Pseudonocardia sp. NPDC049154 | reverse complement strand
GTCGACCTGTTCATCGGGTTCCTCGACGGCTCCCTGCACACCCGCACCGACGACCAGATCACCGAAGCCCTGCTCGCCAGCCACACACCCCGCCCAGCCGACGCGGCCCACCGTCGCCCGTCCCGCCGAGAGGGCCCGGCGCGCGCCACCGCGACTGGTCGCAGCGGTGGACCGGGGGCACCTGCCGGCTCAGGAAGGCCGAGGTCGGAGGAGCCCGACACCGACACGCACAGCACCCGCGACCTCGTCCGCGCCCACCAGAGCGCACCCTGGCGCTACGCCCTCCCCGACACCGACGGCCGACTCATCCACGCCGGCACACTCCGCCGGCGACCCACCGTCGACGACATCGCTCCCGCCACGACGACCGCCGACGCACGAGCGGCAGCGCACACGCCGATCCCACCCGCCGACCCCGCCGCACCGGGACTGGTCGACCTGCTCGTCGACGCCACACTCCTGCAACACCTCACCACCGACCCCGCAGCCGTCCCGCCCTCCTGGCGACCGGTCCTCAACGAGATCACCAACTCCCGCGGACGGCCGCTCGACGACGCCCCGGGCGACCGGTTCCCGCACGCCGCGTTGCGCCGCCACGTGGAGTTCCGCGACCGCACCTGCACCTTCACCGGCTGCCTCGCCCCCGCGCACCGCACCGACCTCGACCACACCCGCGACCACACCCGCGACCACGCCCACGGCGGCCCCACCACCGCCGACGACCTCGGCCCGGCCTGCCGCCACGATCACGGCCTCAAACAACGCGGCTGGACGCTCACCCAGCCCGAACCCGGCGTCTTCGTCTGGCGCAGCCCCCTCGGCCGCGAATACCGCACCCGAGCCGACCCCCTGCTCCCGCCACCACCCCCACCGCTCCCCGTCAGCGACGAGGACGACGCCTGTTGCGCCGACCCCCTCGACGACCTCGACCGAAGCCAGCCCCTGATCGTCTGGCGACCCGCCACCGACGACCACGACGACGAACCCCGACCCCCACCGCATCCGATCACCGAACTGGACGATGAGCCGCCGTTCTGACAGCCCGCCTTCACGGCGGGCCGTCGCTCCGGCCTGCCCTCGAGGCCCCGGGACCATGTCGGCGCCTCGCAACACCCGCGACGGACGCGGCCGTCCAGCCCTACCCCGGCGCCCCGTCCGCGATCCCGGCCAGCCGCACGCGGACGTCGACCGACGGCTCGGGCTCACCGGGCGACGCGGCGAGGACCCGGGAGGTGTCGTCCCGGAGCCCGTCGAGCCAGACCCGCAGGTCGGCGAGGTGGTAGAGGTCCACGCCGAGGTCCGTGGGCCAGGCCAGGTCCGGCGGCGGCAGTGTCGGCGCGGTGAGGGCCGTGCGGTCGCGGCGGGCGAGGCCGAGGGCGACGTGCTCGAAGCGGGCGGCGACGTCGGCGGCGGCCAGGTCGAGCGGGCCGACGCAGGTGAGGAGCCGGCCGGTCGGGCACTCGCGGACCAGCGCCTCGGCGCCGCGGACGGCGTGGTGCCCCGCCACGAGGGTCGCCTGCCAGTCCACGACGCCCGGGCGCGGGTGCCGTTCGCTCTGGTACAGCGCGAAGGAGGCCTCGGCGAGGCGGCCGGTGCGGCGGGCGCGGGGCAGGGCGTCGGCGGGGCGGGCGCCCTCGGCGACCACCCGGACCGTCTCGCGGACCACGCCCGCGGCGTCGGCGAGGAACTCCGCCGCGGCGCGGTGCAGCTCCCCGCTCCCGCCGCGGGGCCAGGCGATCAGGCCGATGACCACGCCGATCGCGGCGCCGACGGCGACGTCGAGCAGGCGGGCCTCGGCGAGGTGCCAGTCCGCCGGACTGACCTGGGCGAACACCAGCGAGATGACGAGCGTGAACAACGCCTGCGCCCAGCCGGGCCCGAGCAGCGGCCCGGCCGCGAAGCCGACGAGCATCACGAAGGGCAGCAGGATCGCGTAGGTCGTCGGCGGAACGCCCAGCACGAGCAGGCCGGCCGCGATGAGCGCGCCGATCGTGGTGCCGATCAGGGCGGGCCGGAGCAGGGCGCGGGTCTCGGCCGCCGTCGTGCGCAGCACGGTGAGGATGGTGAGCAGCACCCAGAACCCGTGGGAGAGGTCGAACAGCCCGGCCAGCAGCCGGGCGACGGCAAGGGCCACGGCGAGCCGGAGGGCGCCCTGGAAGTAGACCGACCGCGGGGTGAGGTGCTCGCGCAGCCGGTGCCAGAGCAGCGCCCACTCCGGCTCGTGGGCGAACCAGAAGACCCCGGGCCGGGCCGAGGCCGGCGTCCTGTCGGGCGGGATCGGTGCGCCCCCGGCCACCCGCAGCGCCGTGACCAGGGTCTTCGTCCACTCCCCCAGCTGCAGGGCCATCGAGCCGAGCCGCAGGCGTTCCGGCGGGATGCCGTCCGGCGGGACGGCCGCGCGGGCCGCCCGGAACTCGCGCAGCGCCGCGGCGATCCGGTCCGTGTCCGGGAGCTCGCCCTCACCGCGCAGCCACGCGGCGGCGGCCGCGGCACAGCCGGACACCACGCGCAGCAGGGCCGCGGCGGCGGGCAGGTCCGGGGCGTCCCGGTCGTCGGCCAGGGCGAGGTCGGCGGTCCGCCCGAGCAGCAGGCGCGCCGTCCCGGCCGCCGTGGCCAGGGCGTGGTCCCGGCGACCGGCCGACGCCGGGGCCTGGCCGGGCGGCAGCTGCGAGGGCCGGAGGGCCTCGGCGGCGTCGACCGCCTCGGGCAGGAGGGCCTCGAGCCGGTCCCGGCCTCGACCGGACCAGGCGTCGGCCACGGCGTCGAGACACCCCGCGAGCCCGCCGACGGCCGCGGCCAGCCGGTCGGTGTACGGCGGCGGGCTGCGGTCGGGCCAGAGCACCAGCTCGGCGGCCGTCAGCAGCACCACGGCGAGCGCGAACCCCGCGATGCGCCAGCCCAGCGAGCCGGGGTCGAACGGCGGGAAGCACGGGAGGATGTAGAGCAGCTGCGTCCCGGCGGCCAACCCCACCAGCCGCGGGCCGCCCACGCCCACGTAGCTCACCGCGAAGCCCAGCACGAACATCCCGGCCGTCGCGGCGACGAGGTCGAAGGACAGCAGCGTGCCGAGGGTGATCAGCACGGCTCCGACGGGCAGCATCGCCAGGAGCGTCCGCGCGCGGCGGGGCGGCGGGCCGGGGATCTGCGAGAGCGCCCCGAGCGCGACGGCCCCGAACAGCGCGTACGCGGCCATGTCCGGCTCGCCGAGGACGTACCGGCAGACGTAGAACCCCAGGCACGCGACGACCGTGACGCGCGCGGCCCGCCGGACGGCGACCAGCCCGGGGTCGTGACGGCGCAGCCACGCCCCCGGTGAGGTCATGTGCGGCATCCTGCCCCGCACACCCGCGGGTGTCAGCCCTGCAGGTGCCCGAGCTGGCGGAGGATCGCCATGTTGTCCCAGGTGACCCACCACTCGGCGATCTTGCCCTCGGCCAGCCGGAACACGCACCCGAAGCTGAACTTCGCGTACTTCCCGGTCGCCGGGAAGGGGCCGAAGTCGCCCTCCTGCGTCCCCTCGTAGGTCGCCCAGAGGCCGACCATGTCCCCGTCGACGACGATGTGCTCGAAGGTCTGCTTGTTGTCCGGGAAGACCGACGCGTCGAACCGCAGGAAGTCCTTGAGCTGGTCCAGGTTCGTGACCACGGAACCGGGGGTCGCCTCGCAGTGCCGGACGACGTCGGGCGCGATGATCGCGTCCAGGTCGTCGAGCCGGCGCTCGTTCATCGCGGCCTCGAAGCGCCGCATCAGGTCCTTGGTCTCGCCCGGGGTCAGCACGCGTGGACACCTCCGTGGTCGTCGTCGACCGCGGGCGTTCGGAGCGGATCTCGCGAACGTTACGAAAGGGGCGGTTGGGGCACGATGTTCCGCCGGTCCCTGAGCCGCTTGGGCCAGTAGTGCTGGACCGCGGCGTTGAAGTGCGCGCCCAGCACGATCGCGAGCCCGATGAAGAACGCGGCGAGCAGGAACGCGATCGGCGCGGCGAGGGCGCCGTAGGTGTAGCCGGTGGTCGTGAGCCAGCTGATGTAGACCCGCAGCCCGGTGACCCCGGCCAGGAACACCACGGCCGCGAGCAGCGCGCCCGGCAGCCCGCGGTGCCAGGGCGGTTTCGCCGGGAGCGCGAGCTTGTAGAGCGTGGTCAGCGCCAGGACCAGCCCGAACCCGAGCACCGGGTAGTACAGCCAGCCGATCAGCGTGACGGCCGGGTCCTGCCAGGAGGCGGGCAGCAGCTTCGGCAGCCGGTCGGGGCCGAGAGCCAGCAGCGGCAGGGAGATGATCCCGCCGATCAGCGCCACGATGTACATGAGCAGCGCCAGGGTCCGCTGCCAGACGGGGTTGCGGACGCCGTACTGGTCGTGCGCCCGGGTGATCGCGTCGACGAACGACGACATGGCCGACGACCCGGACCACAGCGAGATCACGAAGCCCAGCGACACCAGCTCGCTGCGTCCGGTGGTGAGCAGCGTCGAGACGGTCGGGGCGATGATCTCGTCGACGACGTTGCCGCTGAACACCGTGGACGCGCCGCGGATGATCTGTTGCTCGGCGAGATCGATCGTGTCGGGGCCGAACCAGCCGCCGATGTAGCCGAGGCTGCCCAGCAGCCCCAGGAGCAGCGGCGGCAGGGACAGCGTCTGCCAGAAGGCGGCGGCCGCCGACTCGCTGAAGATGTTGTCGTCCCACGCCCGGACGAGCGTGCGCTTCATCAGGACCCAGGCGCCGTGCCGGCCGTACGGCCGGGGGTCGCCGCCGGCCGTGAGCCGGACGGTCGGGGCGTCGGCCGGGGCGGGCTCCGTGCCGGGCGGGGTGGGCACCGGATCGGGCGGGTTCGGCGCCGGCGCGTCGGCCGGGACGGACTCTCCCGAGGCCGGGCCGGGCCCCCGGGTCCCCTCCGGGCGCGGGGGCCCACCGGGGTGCGCCTGCGCGCGCTCCCGGGACCGGCCCGCCACGTCCGTCACATCCCCAGCATGCGCCGACCTGCGCCGTCTGTCTCGTCCGGGTCCCGGCGCGTCCGGGGCGACTCCCCGGACTCGGTCCCGGGACCTGTCAGCCCAGGAGTTCGAGGATCTCCTGGGCGGCGAGCGTGGGCGTCAGCTCCCCGGTGCGGACCTCGTCGGTGAGCGTGGGCAGGCGCTTCTTCACCCCCGGGTCGCTGGTGAGCCGGTCCATGAGCTGGTCGCGGACCATCGCCCACATCCAGTCGACCTGCTGGTCGGCCCGGCGCGTCGCGAGCTCACCGGCCTTCTCCAGGGCCGCACGGTGCTCCAGGACCGTGCCCCAGACCTTGTCCAGGCCCTTCCCGGTCTGCGCGCTGCAGGACAGCACCTTCGGCCGCCAGTGCTCGCTCGCCGGCGCCATCATGTGCAGCGCCCCGGCGAGGTCCCGCGCCGCGGCCTTCGCCTCCCGCTCGTGCGGGCCGTCGGCCTTGTTCACCGCGACGACGTCGGCCAGCTCCAGGATCCCCTTCTTGATCCCCTGCAGCTGGTCGCCGGTGCGGGCGATGGTGAGGAACAGGAAGGTGTCGACCATCCCGGCCACGGTGACCTCGGACTGGCCGACGCCGACCGTCTCGACCAGCACGACGTCGTAGCCGGCGGCCTCCATCAGCACCATCGTCTCGCGGGTGCGCCGGGCGACCCCGCCGAGCGTGCCGGCGCTCGGCGAGGGCCGGATGAAGGCGTTGTCGTCGACGGCGAGGGCGGCCATCCGGGTCTTGTCGCCCAGGATCGACCCCTTCGTCCGGGTGGACGACGGGTCGACGGCCAGGACCGCGACCTTGTGCCCGTCCCCGGTCAGCCGGGTGCCGAGCGCCTCGATGAAGGTCGACTTGCCGACCCCCGGCACGCCGGAGATCCCCACCCGGGTCGCGCCGCCGGCGTGCGGCTGCAGCTCCAGGAGCAGCTGCTGGGCCGCCTGCCGGTGGTCGGCGCGCTTCGACTCGACGAGGGTGATCGCGCGGGCCAGGACCGTGCGGTTGCCGTCGAGCACGCCCTTGGCGAGTGCCGGGACGTCCGGCGGCTTCGGGGGCATCAGTCGCCGTGCTCCGACCCGGCCCCCGCGTGGTCCCCGTGCCCGAGGGCGGCGGACAGCTTGCCCAGCAGCTCGACGGCCGACTCCGCGATCACGGTGCCGGGCGGGAACACCGCCGCGGCGCCCATCTCGATCAGCTGCGGCACGTCGGCCGGCGGGATCACGCCGCCGACGACGATCATGATGTCCTCGCGGCCCAGCTTCGCCAGCTCCTCCTTCAGCTCGGGCACCAGCGTGAGGTGCCCGGCCGCGAGCGAGCTCGCCCCGACGACGTGGACGTCGGCCTCCACGGCCTGCCGCGCCACCTCGGCCGGGGTCTGGAACAGCGGGCCCACGTCGACGTCGAAGCCCAGGTCCGCGAACGCCGTCGCGATCACCTTCTGGCCGCGGTCGTGCCCGTCCTGGCCCATCTTGGCGACGAGGATGCGGGGCTGGCGGCCCTCCTCCTCGGCGAACCCGCCGACGAGCTCGCGGGCACGGGTGATCGCCGGGCTGGCCCCGGCCTCCTCGGAGTACACGCCGGAGATGATCCTGATCTGCCCGGAGTGCCGCCCGAACACCTTCTCCAGCGCGTCGGAGATCTCGCCGACCGTGGCCTTCGCCCGGGCGGCGTCGACGGCCAGGGCCAGCAGGTTCTGGTCGAAGCCGCGCTCCGACCCGTCCGCGATCGCCGCGGCCGAGTCGGTCAGGGCCTTCAGCGCCGCGTCCACGGAACGGGAGTCCCGCTCGGCGCGCAGCCGCTCGAGCTTCTCGATCTGCTCGCGGCGCACCTGCGCGTTGTCGACCTTGAGGACCTCGACGACCTCGTCGGAGTCGACCACGTACTTGTTCACGCCGATCACCGGCTGCCGGCCGGAGTCGATGCGGGCCTGGGTGCGGGCCGCGGCCTCCTCGACGCGCAGCTTCGGGATGCCGGCGTCGATCGCCCGGGCCATGCCGCCGGCCTTCTCGACCTCGGCGATGTGCCCCCACGCGCGGCGGGCCAGGTCGTAGGTGAGCTTCTCGACGTAGTACGAGCCGCCCCACGGGTCGATGACCTTGGTGGTGCCGGACTCCTGCTGCAGAAGCAGCTGGGTGTTGCGGGCGATGCGCGCCGAGAAGTCGGTGGGCAGCGCCAGCGCCTCGTCGAGCGAGTTCGTGTGCAGCGACTGGGTGTGCCCCTGCGTGGCCGCCATCGCCTCGACGCAGGTGCGGACGACGTTGTTGTAGACGTCCTGCGCCGCCAGCGACCAGCCCGACGTCTGCGAGTGCGTGCGCAGCGACAGCGACTTCGGGTTCTTCGGCGAGAACTGGTTCACGAGCTTCGACCAGAGCAGGCGCGCGGCCCGCATCTTGGCGACCTCCATGAAGAAGTTCATGCCGATCGCCCAGAAGAAGCTCAGCCGCGGGGCGAACTTGTCCACGTCCAGGCCGGCGTCGATCCCGGCGCGCAGGTACTCCACGCCGTCGGCCAGGGTGTAGGCGAGCTCGAGGTCGTTCGTCGCCCCGGCCTCCTGGATGTGGTACCCGGAGATCGAGATCGAGTTGAACTTCGGCATCTTCTGGCTCGTGTAGCTGAAGATGTCCGAGATGATCCGCATGCTCGGCTGCGGCGGGTAGATGTAGGTGTTGCGGACCATGAACTCCTTGAGGATGTCGTTCTGGATGGTCCCCGCGAGCTGCTCCGGCTTCACCCCCTGCTCCTCCGCCGCGACGATGTAGAGGGCGAGCACCGGGAGCACCGCGCCGTTCATCGTCATGGACACGGACATCTTGTCCAGCGGGATCCCGTCGAACAGCTGCCGCATGTCGTAGATCGAGTCGATCGCGACGCCCGCCATGCCGACGTCGCCGCCCACGCGCGGGTGGTCCGAGTCGTAGCCGCGGTGCGTGGCCAGGTCGAACGCGATCGAGAGGCCCTTCTGGCCGGCCGCGAGGTTGCGGCGGTAGAAGGCGTTGGACTCGGTGGCCGTGGAGAAGCCCGCGTACTGGCGGATCGTCCAGGGCTGGCTCGCGTACATGGTCGGGTACGGCCCGCGCAGGTACGGCGTGATGCCCGGATAGGTGTGCAGGAAGTCCAGGCCCTCGGTGTCCGCCGCGCCGTAGAACGGCTTGACCGCGATGCCCTCGGGGGCCTCCCAGGCCTCCGGACCGCCGGCCCAGTCGGCCGTGGGCGCCGCACCGGACGCGAGGTCCACCTTCGTGAAGTCGGGGATACTCATTTCGCCCCCTCCAGAGCGGCGTAGACGTCGTCGATGACGGCCAGGGCGTCGCACCCGGCGAACAGGTACCCGTCGACGCCGTCGTAGGAACCCTTGCCCGCGAGCAGGATGCGCGTGGCCCCGGCCTCGCGCAGCGCGGCGGCCGTGGCCTCGGCCCGCTCGCCGTACAGGGCGTCGGTGGAGCAGAGGACCGCGACCGGGGAGCCGGACTTGCGGAAGGCCTCGGCGACCTCCTCCGGCGACTCGGTCGGGCCGGCCTCCGGCCCGGCGATCCCGCCGGCCTGCAGGAGGTTGCGCGCGAACCCGGCCCGGGCGGTGTACGCCGCGAGCGGGCCGAGGGTGGCCAGGAACGCGGCCGGGCGGGCGCCCGTCTCGGCCAGGATCGCGTCCGACCGGTCCCGGTGGGCCTCGTAGGCCTCCGCCGGCCGGAAGAGCGGCAGGCCGCCGCGGGCCACGGGCTCCGGCAGCGGGGTGCGCTCGACCGGCTTCTCGTCGAGGTCCGGGAACTCGCTGACGCCGGTGAGCGGGGTCCGGCGGGTCGCGACGCCCTTCTCCCGCTTGGCCCGGACCTCGCCGACCTTCTCGGCGACCAGGCCGGAGTCCAGCGCGGCGACGGCGCCGCCCGCGGCCTCGAGCTCCTGGAAGAAGGCCCAGCCGGCGCGGGCCAGGTCGTCCGTGAGGTGCTCGACGTACCAGGACCCGCCGCCCGGGTCGATCACCCGGGACAGGTGCGACTCCTCGATCAGCAGCGCCTGGGTGTTGCGCGCGACGCGCCGGGAGAAGGGCTCGGCCTCGCCGATCGCGATGTCGAACGGCGGCACGGTCACGGCGTCGGCACCGCCGACACCGGCCGCGAACCCGGCGACCGTGCCGCGCAGCATGTTCACCCAGGGGTCCCGCCTGCTGAACAGCGTCGGCGAGACGACGGCGTGCTGGGCCTGGCCGGGGCCGTCGGCGCCGGACGCCTCGAGCACCCGGCTCCACAGCCGGCGGGCGGCGCGGAGCTTGGCGATGGTCGGGAACTGCTCGGCGGTGGCCGAGTAGCGGAACTCGAGCACGCGGGCGGCATCGGACACCGCGAGGCCGGCGCCGGTGAGCGCGCGCAGGTAGGCGACGCCGGCGGCGAGCGAGAAGCCGAGCTCCTGCGCCTCGGACCCGCCGGCCTCCTGGACCGGGGTGGCGTCGACGACCACGGCCCGCACCTGCGGGTACTCCCCCGCGACGCGGGTGGCGAGCGGGACCACCGAGTCGACGTCCGGTCCCGACCCGGCGCGGGCGCGCAGGCCGATCGGGTCGAGCCCGAGGGTGCCGAGCAGGGCGTCCTTCGCGACGCCGCGCTCCTCGGCCAGGGTCAGGAAGGCCTCGGCGGCCTCCGCGGCCGACTCCCCCGCGTCGAGCACGACCGGGGCGAGGTCGAGCACGACGCCGTCGAGCGCCGCGCCCAGCTCGGCCACGGGGATCCCGCCGGCGCCCACGGCGAGCCAGACCGACGAGACGCCGTTCTCGAGGTCGGCCAGCAGGGCGTCGTGCACCGCCGCCGCGGAGGGCGCCGCGTGGTGCTGGCGGACGTCCCACCCGTCCGGCACGTGCCCGCCGGCGCGGGAGCCGCGCACGAAGGGCAGCGCTCCCGGGACGCCGGTCGCGGGCAGGTCCGCGACGTCCTCGGCCGTGTAGAGCGGCTGCACGCGGATGCCGTCGGCGGTGTCCCAGGCGAGCTTCTCGACGCCCGCGCCGAGCGGCGCGTCCTCGCCGATGCGCCCGGACTTGCGGACGACGCCGTCGACCGCCGCCGCCCACTGGTCGCGGGTGGCGTCGGAGAACTCGGCCGCGAGCACCAGGTGCTCCGGCGGCTCCGGGGCGTTCTCGCTGAGCTCCTGCTCGTCCACCTGGTCGGTCGGGGCGTCCTGCGGTGCCCTGCCTGATGTCATCCGCGCAACTCCTCACCCACCCCGGCGAGCGCACACGCCGTGGTGCGTCGTCGCTACGCGGGGTTGTGCGGAGTCTAGTGACCGCCCGCAGGCACGGTCAGCCGTGACCGGCCGTGATCTCGGACTCTGATCGCCGCTGCTCAGGCCAGGGTGACGGCGTCGCCCGAGACGGTGACCGCCTTCTCGGGGAGCGGCTTCTTCGCAGGTCCCTCGGTCGGCGCGCCGTCGGTCACGGAGAAGTAGCTGCCGTGGCAGGGGCACACGATCTGGCCGTCCGCGACGGACGTCACCTCGCAGCCCTGGTGCGTGCACGTCGTCGAGAAGGCCTTGAAGAGCCCGGCGGTCGGCTGGGTCACGACGACCTGCTGCGCGGCCAGGATCACACCGCCGCCGACCGGGACCTCGGCGGCCTTCACGAGCGGGGCCGCCGCGCCGCCGGGCTGCGGCGCGGCCGTGCCGCCCGCCTGCGGAGCGGCCTCGGGCTCCGGGGCGGCCGAGTACGTGGCGCAGCCGGCCAGCGCGGCGCACCCGGCGGCGCACGTGCCGGCGAGGACGGTCCTGCGGTTCAGCAGGGCGGCGGTGGTGAGGAGCGCGGGACGGGAGCTCATGGTGGGTCTCCGGGGATCAGAAGGTCAGGCCCTTGGTGCTGAAGAACCACACCGAGGACGTGAGGAAGAGGCCGGTCAGCGCGACGAACACCAGGCCGCCGAGGACGGGCAGGGCCCAGCGGGGAGCGTCGTGCCTGGGGAGGACGAGCATCTTGGCGGCGAAGGCGCCGTAGAAGAAGCAGCCCAGCAACGAGTGCAGGAGCACGCGGAGGTTCGCGTCGGAGTAGCCGAGCGCGTAGAGGCAGTGCACCGCGACCGGGATGGTCAGCAGCACGGCCAGACGCCCGGACCAGCGGTGGACCGTCGCGGTCACGCGGCCGACGGGGCGGCGCTTCCCGATCCGCCCGTACATCCGCATCGACGTCCACAGCTGCACCAGGACCAGCACGAACGCGGCCGCGGTCAGCCAGCTCTTGGCCGCGAGCCCGCTGGAGAAGCCGGCCAGGTTGATCGCGGTGCCGGTGCCCTCGTGGACGCGGGCGTACACGCCGAGCCCGACGGAGATCGCCACGCCGACGACCGTCGGGACCAGAAGGGCGGCCGGCCGGGTGCCGGGATGGTCCGGGGCCTCGACGACGTCCGGGGCGTCCGTCTGCTCCTCGGCGTCGGGGGCGCCGTGGGGGTGCGGGCCGGGGTCGAAGCCGCCGAACCGGTCGAACTCCTCGAGCTCGTCGTCGTAGTCGGGCCGGTCCCAGGAGCGGTGGCCCCAGGTGGGGTCGGCCCAGCCGCCGTCGACGCTGTCGTCGCGCCCGGTCTGAGCGGGCACGGCGGCGAAGATCGAGGTGGTGGCCTCCTGCAGCCCCGGGTCGACCCGGGGATGGGGCTCCGCCGGGACGATCGGCAGGTTCGGGTCGGTCGGCGGATCGAACCGGCCCGGGTCGTAGTCCGGCCGGTAGCCGCCGGTGGCGGCGGCGGCCTCGGGATGGTCGGTGCCGGGATGGTCGGTGCCGGCCTCGGTGGCGGGGTCGTCGCCGAGGTCGGTGGCACCGGTGCGCGGGGAGCGGCTCACGGGGTTCTCCGGGGGATCGGGGTCAGGCGGTGCCGAGCTTCTTCAGGACGGCCCGGTCGGTGGCCGTCCCGGCCGGCGCGTCCTCGGGCTGTGCCGAGAAGGGCCAGCTCTTGTCGCCCACGGCGACGGTGCCGAACACGGCCTGGTTCGTCGCGTCGGCCGTCAGGTCGCCGTCGACGCCGCTGAGCTGCAGCTTCCCGCCGTTGACGGTGCCCTCGAACCAGGACTCGACCTGCTTGCCGTCGCAGACGTACGCGACGACCTTGTCCCCGTCGACGCCCATCGCGACGGTCACCTCGTTGCCGGCCGAGCGGCCGGCGAAGGCGGAGTCGGTGACGGCGGGGGCCGCCTGCTGCGGGGCCTGCTGCGGAGCCGCGGCCTCGGGGGCGGCCTGGGCCTGGGGAGCGGCCTGGGGGGCCTGCGCGGTGGGGGCCTCGGCGGGGGCGCCGTACCCGTCGGAGCCCGCCGAGCCGGACTGCGCGGTCGCGGTCACGGCCGGCTCGTCGGCGGGCCCGCCGGCCAGGACCGTGTTCACGGCGAACACCGCCAGGCCGACCGCCAGCACGGCGAGCAACGTCAGCATCGGGCCGCGTGTCCTCATCGGTTCACCTCGTTCATGGGGGAGCGTTCAGGAGGCAACACGGGCGCGGGCGGGAAGTGGTTCACCGGTTCGGGGAAAAAGTTGCGGTGAACCGTTGCCTCGGTGCGTCCGTGTCGTTGACGTGGACTTCGCTACCCTCACCGCGCTCCGCAGGGGCACGGGACCGCCGGTGGGTCCGGCCCGTTCCGCCCGCGGTGTCGTCCGTCGTCTCTCCGGGAGCGTGCATGGTCGGGTCGGGTCAACGGGCGCGGGGACGCGCCCGGGAACGCAGGGGTCCGCGGGACCCGGACGAGGCGCTGATCCGCACCGTCTACGCCGAGCACGGGCGGGCGCTGCTGGCGTTCACCACCCGGCTGCTCGGCGACCGGGCGGCCGCGGAGGACGTCGTCCAGGAGGTCCTGGTCCGCGCCTGGCAGCACTCCGACGTGCTGACCAACGGCCGCGGTTCGGTCCGCAGCTGGCTGCTGACCGTCGCCCGGAACCTGGTGACCGACCGGGTGCGGGCTCAGCGCGCCCGGCCGTCGGAGGTCGAGGAGGACGCCGCTCCCCCGGTCCCGACCGGCGACCACGCGGACCGGGTCGTCGACGCCCTCACCGTCCTGCCCGCGCTGGAACGGCTCTCGCCCGACCACCGGGACGTCCTGGCCGAGGTCTACTTCCGCGGCCGGACGCTGCCCGAGGCCGCCGAGGTGCTCGGCGTGCCCCCGGGCACGGTGAAGTCCCGCTCGTACTACGCGCTGCGCGCCCTGCGCACCGCGCTCGGCCCGACCGTGGAGGGGGTGCCGGGATGACGACCTGTGGCATCGACGGCGGCGAGCTGTCCGCACACGTCCTGGGGCTGCTGACCCCCGAGGAGAAGTCGGCGGTCGAGGCTCATCTGGAGGGGTGCGCGCAGTGCCGCGCCGAGTGGGAGGACCTGCGCGCCATGACGCGGACGCTCGACGAGCTGCCCGACGAGGCCCTGTTGGAGGGCCCGCCCGACAGCGACCTGGTGCTGCACCGGGCGCTGCGGGAGATCCGCGACGAGCGCGCCGCGGAGCGCCGCCGGCGCCTGCTGACCCGTGCCGTCGCCGCGGTGGTGGTGGCCGCGGCACTGCTCGGCGGCGGGATCGTCGCCGGGCGGGCGCTGGCCCCGTCCGCACCGGCCACCACCGTGGCGGCGGGCGCCCGGACCATGGAGGCGACCCAGGGCGCGGTCACCGCCGCGGTCACCGTCACCCCGGCCAACGGCTGGGTGCGGCTCGCGGCGAACGTCAAGGGCGTCCCGGCGGGTGAGCACTGCCGCCTCGTCGTGGTCGCCAGGGACGGCTCCCGGGAGATCGCCGGCGGCTGGGTGGTCCCGCCGCAGGGCGAGGCGGGCGGCGTCCACCTCGACGGCAGCGCCGGCGTCCCCGCCGACCAGGTCGCGGGCGTGGTGGTGGAGAACACCGCCGGGGAGAGGTACGCGGAGATGAAGGTCTGAGAACCCACCGGGCCCGACGCCGAGGCCCTTCGAACGAGGGGGCGATCCGCCGGTTCGCCTTCTGAGAGGTACCCCGGGGCCCTGCCTCCGCGAAAGGCCGGTCGCCGGGTAACGGCGGGCGGGGGCCGGGTCGAACGACCCCGCATGCAGACGCGGGCGGGGCCGGGGCCGCACGTACCCCGTGATCGGCGGGCCGGCCCAGGTGCGCGAAACGCCGTTGTCCGGCGCCGGACCGCTCCGGACGCTGCGACAGGCGGATGAATTCCCGTGGCCACGGTTGGCACCACGTCCGCACGTGGGCAGAGTCCAGGTGCCGATCCGCGGGGGGCGGTTCGGGGCGGTGGGATTCTCCTGTGAGGTTCCGGTGAGGTGCGCTCTCGGCCGTCCCGCTCGCGTCGTTCCCGCTCCTCCGGGCGCGCACGCGTCGCCCGATCCTTCCGTTCCCGGGGTTCCCGGGCGGCCGTGATGGTGCGCCACTGGCCCTTCGTGGGGCGCGCCGCGCAGCTGGCGCGGGTACGACGGATCCGGTCCGGCTCCGGCGGCCGGGCGGGTGTGGTGCTGGTCGGGCCGGCCGGGTCCGGTCTGACCAGGCTGGCCCGGGCGGTCCTGGACGCGGCCGCGGCGGAGGGCTGGACGGCGCGGTGGGTGATGGCGACGCGCTCGGCGTCGGAGATCCCCCTCGGCGCGCTCGCCCAGTTGCTGGTCGGCGCGGACCCCGTCGAGGGGCCGCAGGTGCTCACACAGGTCGCGGGCCACCTCGTCGCGGGCACGAACGGGCGCAACCTGGTCGTCGGGGTCAACGACGCCCACCTCCTCGACCCCGTCTCGGCGAGCGTGCTCCACCACCTGGCCGTGACGCGCTCGGCCTTCCTGGTGCTCGCGGCGCGCACCGAGGTGTCCGTCCCCGACCCGGTGTTCGCCCTGTGGAAGGAGAACCTGGTCGAACGCGTCGACGTCCACGAGTTCGACGAGGACGAGACGGCCGAGCTGCTGAGCCGGGTCGTCGAGGGCCGGGTGGGCCGGGCGACCGTGCAGCGGCTGCACACCCTGACCGGCGGCAACGCGACCTACCTGCGCGAGTTCGTCGAGGAGGGGCTGCGTTCGCGCGCCCTCTCCCCGGTCGACGGGATCTGGCGGTGGGAGGGAGCCCTGCGCCCGACCCGCCGCCTGAGCGATCTGGTCCGCGCCCGCATCGGGACGCTGCTCCCCGGGGAGCAGGAGGCGCTGGAGCTGCTGGCCTTCGGCGGCGACCTCGACGCCGACGGCCTGATGCGCCGCTACGACGCCGACCTGCTCGACCGGCTCGAGCAGCGCGGCCTGCTGGTGTCGCGCGCGGTGGACGACCGGGTGCGGGTGTCCCTCGCGCACCTCATCGACGGCGAGGTGCTGCGCTCGGCGACCTCGCCGCTGCGCGAGCGCGCGGTCCACCGGCTCCTCGCGGACACCTTCGACGAACCGGCCACGGAACCCCTGGACCGGATCCGGGCCACCTCCTGGCGGCTGGCCGGCGGGCTCCCGGTCCCGTCGGAGACGCTCGTGGCGGTCGCCCGGCGCGCAGCGGTGGTCGCGGAGCCGGACCATGCGGCCGCGGTCCGGGTGGCCCGCGCCGCCGTCCCTCGCGGGGGCGGCTTCGACGCGGCCCTGATGCTCGCCCAGGCGCTGACCGCGCTCGGGGAGCCGGCCGAGGCCGAGGAGGTGCTCGCCGGTCTGCCCGGGGACGGCGAGGAGCGACGGCTCCGGCTGGCGGTGCTCCGCCTGGGGATCCTGCAGTGGGGCGTCGGCGCGCCGGAGCGCGCGGCAGCGCTGGCGGTGGAGGCCGACCGGGCGTCCCGGACCGACCCGCGGCGCCCCGGGTCGCTCGTGCTGCGCGCGGCGGACCTGGCGTACTCGGGCCGCTGCGGCGAGGCGCTCGCCGCGGTCGCGCCCCTCCTCGACGACGAGGAGCGGCTCGGCCCGCTGGCCGGCCCGGCACGGGCGGTCGCCGCCGACGCGTGGTGCGGCACGGGACGTCACGAGGCCGCACTGGCAACGGCCGGGCGCGGTCGGGCGGCGCTTCCGGCAGCGGCGACCTGGACGGCCGGCTGGGGGCTCCCCCACCTGGACTCGGCGAGCTGCGGCGCGCTGGTCGGCCTGGGGCGGTTGGCGGAGGCGGAGGCGCTCGCCGAGACCGGGCACCGCCGTGCGGTCGACGCCCACCAACCCGTCGCCCAGGCCCTGTACGGGGGCTGGCACGGCATCGCGCTCGCCCGGCAGGGGCGGCTCGGTGCCGCCCTGGAGCTGCTGCACGACGCGGCGGGCACGGTCCGGGACGGCGCGTTCCCGTTCCTGGCCCTCGTGCAGGCGGAGATCGCCGAGGCCGAGGCGATGCGGGGGGACGCCGTCGCCGCGGCGGCGGCGCTCCGGCACGCCGAGCGGGCGGCGGAGGCGGTCGACGGGGCCGGCGAGGCGTCGGTGGTGCTCGCGGCGGCATGGACGGCGGCCGCCCAGGGCGGTGACGCGGTGACCCGCGCGCTGGACGCGGCCCGGCGGGCGCAGGCGATCTCCCAGCGGCAGGTCGAGCTGCAGGCGCTGCACGGGTGCGTGAGGTTCGATGCGGCGGAGGCGGCCCTGGAGCGGATCACCGAGGTGGCGGCGGGGGTCGACGGCCCGATCGCCCCCGCCTACGCCCGCCACGCGAGGGCGCTCGCCGCCGGCGACGCCCGCGCGCTCGGCGAGGTCGCGGACGTCTTCGCACATCACGGGATGCTGCTGCTGGCCGCCGAGGCCGCAGCCCAGGCCGCCCGCGCGCACGAGGCCGCCGGCCGCAAGGGCGCGTCCCGGCTCGCGGCCACGCGGGCACGGGAGTGGGCCGGACGGTGCGAGGGCGCCGCGACCCCGCCCCTGGCGTCGCTCGGTGCGGCCGGGGTGCTGACGTCCCGGGAGTCCCAGATCGCGACGCTCGCGGCCACGGGGATGACGAGCAAGGCCATCGCCGCCCAGCTGATGGTGTCGGTCCGCACGGTCGACAACGTGCTGCACGGCATCTACCGCAAGCTCGGCGTGCCCGGCAGGCGGGAGCTGGCCGTGGCGTTGCGGGCGGGGGTGGGCGAGTGAGGCCCCGGCCTCCCGGTCGAACCGAGGGGCGCGCATGAGTAGTCCGGTGCTCGTCGGGGCGCAGGGAAGTACCGGACTACTCACGACGCCGGACCCGGAACGCCCGGAGACTGCTGCCCGGCGACCGGCCGGTCGTCACTGCACGAACGACGAGCCAGGGACAGGCACGGGCAGGAGGGACCGCCATGGCCGACCAGAGCACGGGTGAGCACACCCGCAGCGGGGACGTCTTCGGGCACGAGCAGCGGGAGCACCGCGACGAACGGGAGCGGGAGCGCGACGAACATCGCGACCGCGAGCGGGAGGAGCAGCGCGAGCGCGAGCACCGGGAGCGGGAGCGCGAGGAGCACCGCGAACGCGAGCACCGCGAGCGGGAGCGTGAGGAGCACCGGGAGGAGCGGGAGCGCGCGGAGCACCGCGAGCGGGAGGAGCACCGGGACCGCGGAGAGCACCGGGGGCGGGAAGAGCACCGGGGGCGGGAAGAGGACCGGGACCGCGAGGAGGGGTACCGCGGGCGCGAGGAGCACCGCGGGCGCGAGGAGCACCGCGGGCGCGAGGAGCACCGCGGGCGCGAGGAGCACCGCGGGCGCGAGGAGCACCGGGATCGCGAGGAGCACCGCGGGCGCGAGGAGCACCGCGGGCGCGAGGAGCACCGCGAGGGGTACCGGGGCGAGCAGCACGACCGCGGGGAGCACGGGGAGTCCGGCCGGCACTTCGAGGGCACCCGGCGTGAGGGCGACGAGCACCGCGACCGCGACGACTACCGCGACCGGGACCGCGACGAGCACCGCGACCGGGACCGGGACGAGCCCCGGCACCGGACCGAGCACCGCGACGAGCGCCGTGACGACGATCGCCGCGACGACCAGCACCGCGACGACCAGCACCGGTACGAGCACCAGGGCGTCCGCTCCGGGCACGACGACCGCTACGACCAGGGCCGGACCGAGGATCGCGGCCACGAGGAGCACCGCGACATGGAGGGGTCGCACGACGTCGGGACCGAGCACGTCTGATCCGTGACCGGGAGGCGCGGTCCACGACCGCGCCGGGAGGGCCGCCGGGGGGTCGGCGGCCGGACCGGGGGGAGCATGATCCAGCAGCAGGGACCGAGCGCCGCGGTGCGGTACGCCCGCGAGACCGTGGACCTGGCGATCGACGGCGCCGACGCGTACCGCCGGGACGATCTCGTCGAGCGGCTGCGCGGCGCCCGGGACCTGCTGTCCGGATCCGGCGTCACCGTCTACGTCGTCGGCGAGTACAAGAAGGGCAAGAGCTCGCTGGTCAACGCCTTGTTGACCACCTCGGTGTGTCCCGTGGACGACGACATCGCGACGGCCGTCCCGACCGTCGTGCGGTTCGCGGCCGAGCCGAACGCCCGGGCCACCTACGAGCCGCCGGACGGCGACGTCGGCTCGCCGTGGACCGAGACGATCGCGTTCGAGCAGATCGCCGCCCACGTCGCCGAGGGCGGGAACCCCGGCAACCGGCGGCGCCTGCGCTCGGTGACGGTGGGCGTGGACCGGGCGCTGCTGGAGTCCGGGCTGATCGTGGTGGACACGCCGGGGGTCGGCGGGCTCGGGTCGGTCCGCAACGCGGTGACCGCGAGCGCGCTGCCCTCGGCGCACGCCGTGCTGTTCGTGTCCGACGCCTCGCAGGAGCTCACGGCGGCGGAGCTGCGCTTCCTGCGGACCGTGGTCGAGCTCTGCCCGACCGTCCTGTTCGTCCTGACCAAGACCGACCTGTATCCGCACTGGCGGCGCATCCTCGAGCTCGACCTCGCGCACCTGGCACGGGAGGGGGTGACGGTGGCGGCCTTCGCCGTCTCGTCACAGGTGCGGTCCGACGCGGCCGACGCGGCCGACGCGGAGCTGAACGAGGAGTCCGGCTTCCCGCCGCTCGTCCACCGGATCGACGACGTCGTCGAGGACGCGGAGCGCGTCGCGCTGCAGTCGGTGGGCGCCCACCTGCAGTCGGTGATCGGGCAGATCGTCCCCGCGCTCTTGGCGCGGGCCGCGGCGCTGGGTCGCCCGGAGGCCGTCGGCGACGTGCGGGCCGAGCTGGTCCGCGCGCGGGAGCGGGCGGACACCCTGCGCAGCCGCGGCTCACGGTGGCAGCAGGTGCTGTACGACGGCTTCGCCGACATCTCCTCGGACGTCGACTTCGATCTCCGGGTGCGCACCCGGGCGGTCCTCACCGAGGCGGAGCGGGCGATCGAGGAGGGCGATCCGGCCCGCAACTGGGACGAGTTCGAGAAGTGGCTGCGGTCGCGGCTGGCCGCGGAGACCCTGGAGAACTACGCGCGGTTCACGAAGGCCGCCGACGAGCTGGCGGACCGGGTCGCCGAGCACTTCGAGCTGGTCGAGAAGCAGATCCTCACGATCCGGGCGCCGGTGGGGGTGCTGGCGCAGCTCTCGATCGACACGACCGCGCTCGAGAGCCCGAAGAAGGTCACCGGGAAGATGGCGATCTTCCAGAAGACGTACTCCGGCTACATGATGTTCACGATGCTCGCGCATCTGACGACTCTGGTGATCCCCAGCCCCGTCGGCATCATCGCGGGCCTGCTGATGGGCCGCGCCGCGCTGGGCGAGGAGCGGCGCCGGGCGATCGAGAAGCGCCGCGCGGCCGCGCGTACCGCGGTGCGCCAGTTCGTGGAGGAGTTCTCGACGCAGGTGTCGAAGGACTCGCGGGACACGGTCCGACGGGCGCAGCGGGACCTGCGCGAGCAGTACACCCGGCGGGCCGAGGAGCTCCAGCGCTCGGCCGCCGAGGCGGTCGACGCCGCCCGCGAGGCGTTGCGCGACGACGAGGACGCCGCCGACGAGCTGCGCCGGCTGCAGAAGGACCTGCAGCTCTTCGCCACCCTCCGCACCCGCACGGAGCACCTGCTCGCGCGGACCGCCCCGGAGCCGGCCCGATGAGCGGGCCCGACGTCGCCCGGCGGGTCGCCGCCCTCGTCCGGGCGGCGATCGCCGAGTACGCGGGGAGCCCGGCCGAGCCCGAGCTGCGCGCCGTGGCGGACCGGCTCGCCGAACCGCTCCGCGTCGCGATCGCGGGCCGGGTCAAGGCGGGCAAGTCCACGCTGCTCAACGCGTTGGTCGGGCAGCAGCTCGCCGCCACCGACGCCGGGGAGTGCACGCGCATCGTCACCTGGTACGTCGACGGGATCACCTATCGCGTGGTGCTCCACCCGCGGGCGGGGCCGCCGCAGCAGGTGCCGTTCGGGCGGGTCCAGGGAGCGCTCGACATCCGGCTCGAGGGGGTGACCGCGGCGGACGTCGAGCGGCTCGTGGTCGAGTGGCCGGCCCCGGCGTTGCGGACGATGTCGCTGATCGACACCCCCGGGATGGGGTCGACCACCGGGCTCGGCGAGCGGACCGAGGCGCTGCTGACCCCGGA
This sequence comes from Pseudonocardia sp. NPDC049154, assembly GCF_040648315.1. Taxonomy (NCBI): domain Bacteria; kingdom Bacillati; phylum Actinomycetota; class Actinomycetes; order Pseudonocardiales; family Pseudonocardiaceae; genus Pseudonocardia; species Pseudonocardia sp. NPDC049154. The sequence goes on along the minus strand of NZ_JBEZDN010000127.1, from coordinate 2,918 downwards.
GGCCGAGCTCGACGCCGGCCCCGCCGAGGTCGACGCCGTCGTCTACCTGATGCGCCACGTGCATGGTGAGGACATCCGGTTCCTCGAGACGTTCCGGGACGGATCGCCCGACCGCAACGCGGTGAACACGGTGGGCGTGCTCGCCCGCGCGGACGAGGTGGGGCACGCCCGCCCGGACGCGCTCGACGTCGCGGGCAGGATCGCCACGCGCTACGCCGCGGATCCCCGGATCCGGGCGCTGTGCCGCACCGTCGTGCCGGTGGCGGGGCTGCTGGCGTCCTCCGCGGCGGCGCTGCGGGAGAGCGAGTACCGCATGATCGAGGTGCTGGCGCGCGCGCCGGACGTGGACCGGCTGCTGCGCACCGCCGATCGGCTGCGCAGCGCACCCTCTGACGTCCCGCTGCTGCCCGACGAGCGCGCCGCGCTGCTCGACCGGTTCGGCATGTTCGGGCTTCGGCTCGCCACCCGCATGGTCCGCGACGGCGAGGTCGGCGGCGCCGGCGACCTCGCGGCGGCGCTGGCGGAGGCCAGCGGCCTGCCGCTGCTGCGGGCGGTCCTGGCGGACCAGTTCGCCGCGCGCGCGGAGATCCTCAAGGCCCGGTCGGCGTTGATGGGGCTCGAGGCGGTGGTCCGGCGGTTCCCGCCGCCGGCCGGGTCCGGTCTCGCCCGCGAGGTCGAGCGGGTGCGTGCCGAGGCCCACGAGTTCGCCGAGATCGCGCTGCTCGACGCCGTCCGCTCGGGGGCGGTCCCGCTCTCCCCCGACGAGGCGGCCGCGGCCGAGCTCCTGCTGGGGGCGGCGGGAACGGACGCGCAGGCCCGGCTCGGCCTGACCGCCGACGCCGGACCCGAGCAGGTCCGCAAGGCCGCCGCCGACCAGCACCTGCGATGGCAGCTGCGTGCCGAGCACCCCGGCTCGTCCCGCGAGGTCGGGCAGGCGGCGCGGCTGCTGGTGCGCAGCTGCGAGGGCATCCTCGGCGAGCTCGGCCCCGGCTGACCCGGGGACCGGCGGGCTCGTCGTCGGGCAGGAGTGGTCGGGCATGAGTAGTCGGGCATGAGTAGTGGGGCCACGGCCGGCGTCCGGGGTGAGTAGCGCACTACTCATGACGGGTGCGGCGGTGGCCGGGAGGTTGACCGGGCGGGAGGCCGCGGGCCGTTGCCGCCCCCTGTGACGTCTGGAGGAGGCCCGGTGGGCTACAGCCTCGGAATCGACCTCGGCACCACCTACACGGCGGCGGCCGTCGACCGCCGGGGCGCCGTCGAGATGGCCACGCTCGGCGACCGCAGCGCGGCGATCCCCTCGGTCGTGCTCTGGCGCAGCGACGGCCCGGTCCTCACCGGGGACGCCGCGAACCGCCGGGCGATGATGGAGCCCGACCGGGTCGCCCGCGAGTTCAAGCGCCGCCTCGGCGACCCCACTCCGCTCGTCCTCGGCGGGGCCCCGCACTCGGTCGCCTCCGTGCTGGCCTCGCTGCTGCACGCCGTCGTCGACAAGGTCGCCGACCGCGAGGGCGGGCCGGCGGAGCACGTCGTCCTGACGCACCCGGCGAACTGGGGGCCCTACAAGCTCGAGCTGTTCGGGTCGGTGCCGCGGATCGCCGAGGTCGAGCACGTGTCGCTGACGACCGAACCGGAGGCCGCCGCGGCGCACTACGCGACGAACGAACGCCTGCCCGAGGGAGCGGTCATCGCCGTGTACGACTTCGGTGGCGGGACCTTCGACGCCACGGTGCTCCGCCACCGCGGCGGCTCCGGCTTCGAGACGCTCGGCGTGCCCGAGGGAGTGGAGGGCCTGGGCGGGATCGACTTCGACGAGGCGGTGTTCGCCTTCGTCGACCGGACCCTCGACGGGGCGGTGACGGCCCTCGACCACGGGGACCGGCAGAACGCGGCGGCGCTGCTCCGGCTGCGGCAGGAGTGCGTGCTGGCGAAGGAGACGCTCTCCTTCGACATCGAGACGATCATCCCGGTGCTGCTGCCGGGCCTGCAGACCGAGGTGCGGCTGACCCGCGCCGAGCTCGAGGAGATGATGCGGCCGTCGATCGAGTCGACCGTCCGCGCCCTCCGCCGGGCGCTGCGGACCGCGGCGGTCGAGCCGGACGACCTCCACGCCGTCCTCCTGGTGGGCGGCTCGTCGCGCATCCCGCTGGTGTCGCAGATGGTGTCCGAGGCGCTGGGCCGGCCCACCGCGGTCGACGCCCACCCCAAGCACGTCGTCGCGCTCGGTGCGGCGGCCCTCGCCGCGGCGTACGAGCACCCCGCCGGCAACGGGGCAGGGGCGACGGACACCGCGGGCCCGGCCGCCCCGACGGCGCCTTCACGTTCCGGCGAAGGCGTGGCGGTGGCCGACAGTGCGACGGCGGCAGCCGGCGGGGCGGCGGCGGGTCTCGCCGGTGTGTCCGCCGCGGGCCCCGCACCGGCCGAGGCCCCGCCGCCCGTCCCGCCGGCAGCGGGCACCTCGCCGGCCGGGGCTCCACCGCCCGTGCCGTCGCCGGCGGCTCCCGCCGAGGTCCGGGCGAGCGCCGTGCCCGTGCAGCCGACCGCGCCCGAGGCTCACGCCCCGGGCGTCCCGCCGTCCGGACCCGTGGGCCCCGGTCCGATCCCCGACCCACGCGCGGGAGGGGGCGGGGGCAGGGACCCGGGGAGCGGTGCCGGTGCTGGTCGGGACGACGGCGGCACTGCGGTGGCCACTCCCCCCGACACCGCGACAGGCCCGCCCGCCGGTCCCCCGCCCCTCGCCAAGCCGCCGAGCGGCCGCCCGCGCCGCCCGCTGCGGATCGTCCTCGCCGTCGTGGCCGTGATCGTGGTGTTGGCCGGGGCAGGGATCGGCGTGTACCTGCTCCGTGGCGGCGGCGGCGGCGCTCGAGGGACAGGTCGGACAAGCCGCTTACGCGGCGTCCAAGGGCGGTCTGGTCTCGTTG
>NZ_JBEZDN010000126.1:0-23354 GCF_040648315.1 Pseudonocardia sp. NPDC049154 | reverse complement strand
ACCACTCCGCCGCGGCCGGCGACGTGGCACGGGTCCTGCGCCACGCGCGGGCCGCCGCGGCCGAGGCGGCCCGCTCGGGCGCCCACCGCCAGGCCGCCGAGCTCTACCGCCTCGCACTCGAGGCGACCGAGCAGATCACCGAGCAGATCACCGAGCAGTGCACCCAGCAGCACACCGAACCGGCCACCGAGCACGGCACCGCGCTCGTCGAACCCACCACCCGCGCGGAGCTCCTGGAGGCGCTCGGCACCGAGCTCTACCTCACCGACCGGCTCGCGGAGGCGATCGACGTGCTGACCCGCGCGGTCGGGCTGCGGCGCGAGCTGGGCGACGCGGTGGCCGTCGGCGCCGGGCACCGGATCATCTCGGACTACGCCTGGTACCACGGCGACGGCGCCGCCGCGGCCGAGCACGACCGCGCGGCGCGCGAGATCCTCGCCGGTGCCGACGACCCCCGCGAGTGGGGATTCGCGCTCGCCAACCACGCGTACCTCGCCGCCCACCGCGGCGACGGGCCCGGCGCCGCCCGGGCCGGGGAGGACGCGCAGCGGATCGCCGACGAGCTCGCCGACCCCGCCCTGCACGGCACCGCCGCGATCGGGCTGTCCATCGCGCGCCTGCTGGGCGGGGACGTCGCCGCCCGCACCGATCTCCTCGACGCGAGCGCCACCGGCGTCCGCAGGAAGCTCGACGAGCTCGCGACCGCGCCGGTGAGCAACCTCGCGCACCTCGACGTCGAGCAGGGCCGATTCGCCGAGGCCGACGCGGTGCTGGCGGAGGCCCTCGCCCTGAGCGAGCGGCTGGACGTGCAGATCTGCACGATGTGGCAGCGTGGCGTCCGCGCCCGGCTGCGGCTGCTGCAGGGCCGCTGGGCCGAAGCCGAGGAGGACGCGCGCGCCGTCCTCGACCGCGGCGAGATGCCGCTCGGCCGGCTGTGGCCCCGCCTCGTGCTGGGGGTGCTGACCGCGCGGCGCTCCGCACCCCCGGAGAACCCGGACCTCGACGTCGGGTGGCGGATCGCGACGGGCCTCGACGCGCCCGCCGCCCTCGCCGCCGCCGTCGCGGCGCTCGCGGAGCAGGCCTGGCTGCTGCGCCGGCCCGATCCGCGGCTGGCGGAGCCGGTCGTCGCCCGGCTGCTCGCGGAGCCGTTCAGCGGCCGGCGCCAGACCCTCGCGCCGGTCCGGCGCTGGTCGGCGCGGATGTCCGCGGCCGGTCTGCCGCCGTTGCCGCCGGTACCCGACGGGCCGGAGCCGGAGCAGGGCACCGACGAGGGCGACCGGCCCTACGAGCGCGCCCTCGCCCTCTGGGACGCCGGCGAACCCGCGGACCTGCTCGCCGCCCTGCCCGTGCTCGACGAGCTGGGCGCCGCGGCCGTCGCGGCCCGGTTCCGCGCCCGGCTGCGCGAGCTCGGGGTGAACGGGATCCCCCGGGGCCCGGCCCCCGCCACCCGCGCCAACCCGGCGGGCCTCACCGCGCGGCAGCTCGACGTGCTCGGGCTGCTCGTCGAAGGGCTGAGCAACGCCGACATCGCCGCCCGGCTGGTGATCTCGCCGAGGACCGCCGACCACCACGTGTCGGCGGTCCTGGCGAAGCTGGGGGTGCGCTCCCGCGGCGAGGCCGCCGCGGCCGCACGCCGAATGGGCGTGCGCGCCTGACCGGTCAGGAATCGGCCCCGGTCAGGAATCGGCCCCGGTCAGGAATCGGCCCCGGTCAGGAATCGGCCCCGGTCAGGAGTCGGCGCTGTGCGGCCCGAACTCGGTCGCCACCTCGACGACCAGGTCGGCGGGGAAGCCGCCGCGGCGGGCGTGCTCGCGCACCGTCTCGGCGTCGTCGGTCTCGTGCACGCAGTAGATCTTGTCGCCGGCCACGTAGCTGCGGTGCCAGGTGTAGGCCACGCCGAGGCCCTCGACCACGCCGTTGGAGGTGCAGGCGATCTCGCGGATCTGCTCGGGGGTGAGGCCGGCGGCGCCGGGGATCGTGCGCTCGATCAGGAAGGTGGGCATCGTGTTCTCCTCGTCTCGGTCCCGGGGACGTCCCGCTGACCTGGGAGAACGGTAGGTCGGGCACGGCTGTGGGCGCGTCGGTGGAACCGCCCATCCCGTGCCTACGCCCTCCCTATCCCGGGATCACGCACCGCCCAGCGGTCCGTCGCCGTCGAGTCCGGTCAGGGCGAGGACCCGCGCCACCGGGCCCGTCTCCGGACGCTCGACCCGGAGCACCACACCGCGGGCCCGGGCGTCGCCGGCGAGGTCGACGAGCATGCCGATGCCCGCGCTGGGCAGGTAGCCGACGCCGGTGAGGTCGAGGACCACGGGGGCGACGGCGCCGGACGGGGTGAGGGCGGCCTCGAGCGGCTCGCGGACGTCGTCGATCCCGCTCAGGTCGAGGTCCCCGTGGAGGGCGAGCCGCAGCCCGGTCCCGTCCCGCTGCACCGTCAGACCCGCCGGGGCCCGGACGGCGGGGGCCGCGGCGGGCGGCCCGGCCGGCAGCGGCCCGGGCTCCCGCTCGGCGCCCGGCTCCAGCCGGAACGTGACGAGCGTGCCGGCCTCGTGCCGGCCGATCTCGACCTCGCCGGCGAGCGCCCGGATGAGGTCGAGGCCGCGCCCCCGGAACCCCTTGTCGGCCCGCTCCGGACGCCAGTGTCCGTGGTCCCGCACGCCGACCCGGACCCCGCCGTCCGTCTCGAGCTCCAGCGCGATGGCGAACCCCTCGGGATCGCTGCTGCGGTAGGCGTGGTCGACGGAGTTGGCGGCGGCCTCGCCGAGGGCCAGCTGCAGGTCCTCGAGGAGGAGCTTCGGCAACGCCGCCTCCTCCGCCCAGGTCCGGACGTCCGCGCGCATCCGGCGCAGGACCTCGGGGGCCGCGGGGTAGCGGGCGTCCAGGGGGGCCGGGAGCAGCCGCACCGCGACGAGCGCGATGTCGTCCGCGTGCCCGTGCCGCTCCACGACCTCGGCGAGGAGGTGGTCCACCAGCTCGTCGGGGCCCTCGCCCGCGCGGCGCGCGGCCGCCGCCGCCAGCCGGGCCAGGCCGTCGTCGACCACCTCGCCGCGCCGTTCGACCAGGCCGTCCGTGTAGAGCAGCAGCGTGGTGCCCGGCCGGATGGTGGTCGAGCCCTCGGTGAACGGCGAGCGGTCGGGCAGCCCCAGCACGGGACCGAGGGTGTCGTCGAGATAGCGGGCGCCGTCCCGGTCGACCAGCAGCGGCGGCAGGTGCCCGGCGCGGGCCCAGCGCAGCGTGCCGGAGGCGCGGTCGAGCAGCAGGCAGGCAGCGGTCGACGCGCGGGAGCCCGGGATCCACGACACGTGCGCGTCGAGGATCTCCAACGCGGACGCCGGCGAGTGCCCTTGGCGGAGGGCGCCGGACAGCGCCACCCGCAGCTGCCCCATCACCGCGGCGGCGGCCGGCCCCTGCCCGACGACGTCGCCGACGGACAGGGCGATCCGGTCGTCGTCGACGGCGAAGACGTCGTACCAGTCGCCGCCCGCCTGGACCCCGGCGGCGCCGGGCCGGTACCGGGTGGCGCTGCGCAGCCGCGGGAAGGTCGGCGGTTCGGCGGGGAGGAGGCTGCGCTGCAGGACGGCCGCGATCTCGTGCTCCGCCTCGTGCAGCCGGGCCCGGTCGAGCGCCTGCGCGCACTGCTCGGCCACGGTCAGCAACGCGGCGCGGGCCTCGTCGGAGAGCTCCGGCCCGCCGTCGGGGAACCGCAGGCCGAGCACGCCGAGCGGGGTGCCGCCGAGCGAGAGCGGCACGGCGACCTGGTCCGGCAGCTCACCGCCGCCCTCGTCGAGCCGGCGGTCCGACCAGGCGTGCGGGCTGCGGGTGCCGACCCACACCGGCTCGCCCGTGCGGGCGGCGTAGGCCAGCGGGCGCGGGACGTCCGCCGCGATCCAGCGGACCGACGCCGGCGGGTAGGCCGCGAGCACCTCCAGCTGGTCGGCGCGCCGCACCGCGACGACGGCGGACGACGCCCCGATCTCCTCGGCGTGCCCCAGGATCACCTCGGCGACCTCCGCGGACCGCGCCGCGCCGGACAGCGCGGAGACGACCCGGCTGAAGTTCTCGGCGGCCAGCCGGGCGTGGCTCTCGGCGGCGAGCAGCTCGGCCCGCTGCAGCGCCTGCGCGCTCTGCTCGGCGAGCGACACGGCCGCCGCCCGCTCGGTGGCCGCCAGCCGCCGCGGCTCGACGAAGCCGAGCGCCACCACGCCGATGCAGCGCCCCGCCACCAGCAGCGGGACGGCCGCCGCGCCGGAGTAGCCGTACTCCTCGCGGACGAGCCCGCGCAGGTGCGGGTAGTCCCTCGCCCAGTCCTCGTCCCGCTCGACCCACACCGGGGCGCCGTGGCGCACCGCGTCGGCGACGGGGGCGCGGGCGTTCTCGGGCACGCTCGCCCAGTCCCGCTCCACGGCCGGTGGCCAACCGACGGAGTACAGCGACTCGAGCGTGCCGGATCCGCGCAGCTCCCAGAGCGCCACCGACGAGGTCTTCATCAGCTGCGCGAACTGCGCCACCGCCGTCTGCGCGACCCGGCCCCGGGTCGCGGCGGCGGACAGGGCGGCGGTCGCCTCCTGCAGGAGCGTCAGCCGGTGGCTCGTGTCCCGCTCGCTCTCGAAGAGCTGGGCGTTGTCGATCGCGGTCGCCGCGCGCCGGCCGATCTCCTCGAGCAGGGCCAGGTCCAGCGCGTCCTGTGGCGCCGACGCGCCCGTCCGCGCGGTGGCCAGCAGCCCGCCCACCCGCCCGCGGGCGACCAGCGGCACGAGCGAGACGGTGCGCAGGTCGAGCCGGCGGCGCACGTCCTGCTGCTCCGGGTCGGCCGAGGCGCCCACGATGTAGCTCTCGTCGACCGCGGCGGTGGCGGGGCGGCCGTCGGCGAGCACCTCGCCGGCCCACCGTGAAGCGGCCTCGAGCCGGGCGAGGTCGGCCTCCTGGGCGGCGTCGCGGGCTGCGAGCGCGACCACCCGGGACGCGCCCGTGTCGTCGACGACGATCAGCCGGGCCAGGTCGGCGACCCCCTCGTCGACGAGCGCGCGGACGAGCACCTCCCGCCGCGCGGCGACGGTGCGCTCCCGGTCCATCGCCCCGCCCAGCAGGCCGAGGACGCGCTGGCGCTCCTGCTCGCGGTACCGGTCGTCGATGTCGAGGCAGCCGCCGACGTACCCGCGCTCCTCCGCCGCCGGGTTCAGCGGGGCGCCCCGGTCGAGGACCCAGCGGTAGCGGCCGTCGGCACGGCGGAGCCGGTACTCGGCCTCGAAGACGCCGCCCGCCGCGGCGGCGCGGCGCTCGTCGTAGCCGGCCAGGTCGTCCGGGTGGATCCGGGCGCGCCAGCCGGCGCCGAGGTCCGCCTCGCCGCCGCCCGTGTACTCCCGCCACGCCTTGTTGACGAAGAGCCGTCCGCCGTCGGCCCCGTCGGCCCAGATGAGGGCCGGGGTGGCATCGGCGAGGGCCCGGAAGCGGCGCTCGGCGTCGGCGCGGGCGCGGCCGAGCCGCAGGTGCCCGTCGACGCGGGCCAGCAGCTCGCGGGCGGCGAAGGGCTTGGTCAGGTAGTCGTCCGCGCCGAAGGCGAGACCCTCGACGGCCGCCTCCTGCCCCGCCCGGGCCGACAGCAGCAGCACCGGCACGCGGGCCGTCCGCGGGTCCGCGCGCAGCGCGCCGAGCAGGGCGATCCCGTCGAGCTCGGGCATCATCACGTCGGACACGACCAGGTCCGGCGGGTCCGCAAGCACCGCCTCGAGAGCGGCCCGGCCGTCCGCCACCACCTGGACCGCGTACCGCGGATCGAGCAGCCGCCGCAGGTAGTCCCGCATGTCGGCGTTGTCGTCGGCGACCAGCACCCGGCCGCCCACGACGGACGGGGCCGGGGCGATCCCGTCGGAGGGCTCCTCCGGCTCGCTCGGCAGCCAGCGCAGGGCCTCCGTGACGAACGGCTCGATCGACGACGACGCGGGCGACGAAGTGGGCGACGGAGCCGGCTGCGGTTCCTCCGGCGCCTCCACGACCCGGTCCGCGGGCAGGTGCGCGGTGCCCAGCGGGACGGTGACGGTGAAGGTGGTGCCGACGTCGAGGGTGCTCTCCGCGCTCACCGTGCCGCCGTGCAGGGCCGCCAGCTCCCGCACCATCGCCAGCCCGATGCCGCTCCCCTCGGCCGACCGCGACCGCGTGCCGGTGACCCGGTGGAAGCGCTCGAACAGCCGCGGCATCTCGGCCTCCGGGATGCCGACGCCGGTGTCCGCGACGGTGAGCACGGCGGCGCCGTCGACCTCCCGCAGCCGGACCGTGACCGCGCCCTCGAAGGTGAACTTCAGCGCGTTGGACAGCAGGTTGAGGACGACCTTCTCCCAGCTGTCCCGGTCGAGGTGCACGGGTCGCGGGAGGGTCGGACAGTCGATCACGAGCTCGAGCCCGGCGTGCTCGATCGCGGAGCGGAACGCCCCGGCCAGCTCGGCGGTGAAGACCCCGAGGTCCAGCGGCTCGAAGCGGGCCTCGATCCGGCCCGCCTGCAGCCGCGAGTAGTCGAGCAGGCTGTTCACCAGCTTGCCCAGCCGCAGCCCGTTGCGGTGGATCACGTCGAGCTCCGTGCGCAGCCGCTCCGCCGGGATCCCCTCGCTCGCCCGCAGCTCCTCGACCGGCCCCATGATCAGGGTGAGCGGCGTGCGGAACTCGTGGCTGACGTTGGAGAAGAAGTCGGTCTTCGCCCGGTCGAGCTCGGCCAGCGCCTCGGCGCGGTGGCGCTCGGCCTCGTAGGCGCGGGCGCCCTGCAGGCCGGACGCGATCTGCGCGACCAGCAGCTCGACGAAACCGCGGTACCCCTCGTCGTAGCGGCGGTAGGGGTTGAGACCCACGACCACGAAGCCGACCACGGCGTCCTCGGAGCCGAGCGGCAGGACCGCGGCCTCGGTCGGCGGCCGGTCCCACTCCCCGGTGGGCAGCCCCGCGAACCGCCGGCCGAGGTCGTCGAGCACGGTCGTCCGGCCGGCCCGCGCCGCGTGGACCGGCCACGGCCCGTCCGGCCCGAGCCGCTCCGGCGCCGCCGGGGTGCCCGCCTCGATCCCGGCCGAGCAGGCCAGCCGGGCCCCGCCGTCGTCGTCGAACAGGTAGACGAGGGAGAACGGCAGGTCGCGGGTGCTGGTCGCGAGCAGGTCGCGCGCGGCCTCGAGCACGGCGCTCTCCGTGCGCGCACTGGTGACGGCACTCGACAGCGCACGCAGGATGGACATCCGCCGCTCGCCGAGGACCCGGTCGGTGTTCTCCGTGACGACGCAGAGGAAGCCCGGGATGGCGCCGGTGTCGTCGGCCAGCGGGCTGTAGGAGAACGTGTGGTACGTCTCCTCGGGGTAGCCGGACCGCTCGAGGATCAGCAGCAGGTCCTCGTCCCAGGTCGCCTCACCGGTCTCCAGCACCGAGGCGATACGCGGGCCGATGTCCGCCCAGATCTCCGCCCACACCTCGCGGGCCGGCCGCCCGATCGCCCACGGGTGCTTGGCCCGCAGCGTGTCCCGCTGGTAGGCGTCGTTGTAGAAGAAGGCGAGCTCGGGGCCCCAGCCCATCCACATGGAGAAGCGCGAGCCGAGCAGTATCCGCACGACGTTGCGCAGGGCCGACGGCCAGGTCTCCGGCTGCCCCACGGACGTCGCGGCCCAGTCCCAGCCCGCCATGATCCGGCCGAGCTCGCCACCGCGCGCGAAGACGCTCTCCTCCGCGACCTGCGGGCGCAGCGTCTCGTCGGGCCGGGTCATCGAGGCTCCGTTCCGACGTCGATCCGTCCGGGGAGTCGAAGCGTAGCCGGATCCGCGGGACCCGGTGCAGGCCTCGCGCCCGCCTCCCGCGGGGCCGGGCGGTCGTCGTGGCCGGATGCATGGAATGCCGTGGGACGGGTACGACACCTTTCCCGTCGGCCGTCGTCGCCGGGAAGCCGAGGCATGTCAGGGAGCAGGTGACGCCGTGCCGCACGGTGACGAGTGGCGGGCCCTCGCGGCCGTCACGGGCCGGACCGGGAACGTCGATCCACGCGTCGAGCTCGTCGGTGCCGCCGTGATCCTGGCGGTGGCCGTGGCCCTCACGGTCGCGGGGCTGCTGACGCTGAACCTCGGGCTCCTCGTGGCGGCCGTCGTGGTCGGCACGGCCGGGGCGATCTGGTGGGGCGAGGCGCGGCGGCGCCACCCCGGACACGGAACGAGGAGGCACCCATGAGCGGACCGCACGAGGAGCAGGAACCCGGGGACGAGCCCGTGCGTCACTTCCCCGAGCAGGAGGACCCGGAGGCGCTGGAGTCGGACCCGACCGAGGTCCCGCGCCCGGGCGCCCCGAGCATGCCGATGGAACCCGGTGAGGAGCACGGCGACGGCTGACCCGCGGGTGGTGATCTTCCCGAGGTGTCCCCGGCGTGGTCCCGGGTACCTCCCCGCCGTCACCGACGCCGGAGGAGTGCCCGAATGACCACCAGCAGCAGGACCACGACGCCGACGCGCCGGATCGCGGCGGGCGTGCTCGCCGGCCTCGCCGCGCTCGCCCTGGCCGGCTGCGCGGGTGGGTCGCGCAGCGGCAGCGACCAGCCGGGCGTGGACAACACGGTCAGCGCGGCGCCGGGGCAGCCCGTGAAGACGTCGATCAGCTCGTCGTCGGAGAAGGACCTGGCCGCCGCCCTGCGCACCAACGGCGTGGACGACCCGGAGAACTGGGCGCAGATCCTCGTGCAGAACAAGCCCTACCCGGCCGGGGCCGAGGGGACGCAGAAGATCCAGCAGGTGCTGCAGCAGTTCCAGGCCGCCCCGGAGAACGCGACCAAGATCACGAACGTCGTCGAGCCCTGATCCCGGTCAGGAGGGTCCGGCGGTCATCCGCACCGTGAAGCCCTCGGGCCCGCGGTGCAGGCTGACCTCCCGGCCGAGCTGGTGGGCCATCCACAGCCCGAGCCCGGCCGTCGTGCTGCCCTTGGCCGGGAGCAGGCCGGCGTAGGGATCGCTCGGGCCGGCGCCGGTGTCGGTCACCGTCACCACGGTCCGCTCGCCGGTCCACAAGGCGACCCGCACCGGCGGGGCGCCGTGCACCCAGGCGTTGTCCACGACCTCGCTCAGCGCGAGGACCAGGTCCTCCAGCTCGTCGCGGTCCAGCCGGGTCGCGAGGCCGAGCAGGGCGTGCCGGGCCGTGGCGGGGCTCGGGTCGTCGAGGACGAGGGCGGGTGGTCCCGGCTCGGCGGGCAGCGGCGCCCGCATGCCCTCGACCAGCACCTCCTCCGGGTCGACGAAGCCCGGGTTGGGCCGCCGCGTGCCGTCCGGCCCGACCAGGTGAGGGTGGGTGCGGACGACGTCGTCGAGGACCGCGCGGGGCGTGGTCCGGGTGTCGTACGAACACAGCGACCAGACGGGGAAGGTCGCGAAGGCCTGGTTGACCGCGGCCTCGTAGCGCAGCCACCCGCCCCAGGGGGCGCCGTACCCGGGGTGCGGCACGTTCCCGACCAGCCGGACCTGCGGCACGCCGGACCCGACCGCCTCCGCGAACTGCTCGCGATAGGTGCGGATGGCCGACGCCGGTGTCCGGTACTGCGCGGCCGCGGACAGCCAGGACACCCCGGTGCCCCGGGGCATGGCCCGCCGGAGCAGCGCGGCCTCGTGCTCCCCCAGCGCGACGATGGTGGGCTCGCCTGCCGCCACGCCCTCCCGCACGAACGGCGCGACGACGGCCAGGAACTCCTCGTCGGCGCCGTGGAGCACCACCTCGTGGAGGTACCCCTCCGCGCCCGCCGCCGGCCCGGTCCTCATGCGGCCGGGTCCACGACGTCCACCCGGACCCGCGCGAGCTCCAGCAGCCCGGCCATCCGTCCGACGACGCCCGGGGCGCCGCGCAGGGCGACGACGACCTCCTCGCGGCGGCCCAGCTCGTCGAGCAGGAGCAGCCCGCGGTGGTCGAGGAAGCCGAGCTCCGCGGCGTCGACGACCAGCTCGTCGCCGAGCGGGCCGAGCTCGGCGCGCTCCAGCGTGCGGGCGAGCAGCTCACGGCCGGTGCGGTCGACCTCCCCGCCGAGCACGGCGCCGACGCCCGCGCGGGCGAAGAAGCGGAACGGGGTGGCCCCGGGGCTGGCGGCCGGGTGCACGCAGGCCAGCTCGGCGACGGCGGCCGCCCCGAGGACGCCCCGGTCGTAGGCGCAGACCGCGGAGAACGGGTGGCCGGTCATGTACCGGTCGATGCGCTGCTCGTAGCGGGCGAACGCGTCGCGCTGCTCCGCGCCGCCCACCAGCACGGTGATCTCGGCGGCCACGCGCAGGCCGGTGAACCCGTCGGCGAGGGCGGCGTCGGTGGCGTCGGCATAGGTGCGGACCTGGGCGGCGGGGTCGACGACCTCGTCGGCGCCGTACACCGACCGCACGGTGACGACCCCGACGGCACCCGGGCGCGACCCGGCGCCGAGCCCCGCGGCGACCTCGGCCAGCTCCGCCTCGGGGGCGTCGGCCACGTAGAGCACCCGCTCACCCAGCCCGAGACCCTCGTGCAGGAACCCGGCGGCCTGCCGCCGGAACTCGGCGCGGTCGTCGAACGCCAGGCAGAAGTGGCCGCCCGGGCCGAGGCCACGGGCCTCGTCGACCGGTCCCGTCGCACGCACCCGGGCAGCCTAGTCGCTGCGGGCCCGCGGGGGACCGTCCGGCGAGCCCGGTCACTTCCGCCCGGGCATGAACTCCTGCAGCTTGGTCTTGGCGCCCTCGACCACGAGGTGCGCCGCGGACGGGTCGCCCTTGAGCACCGCCTCCAGGGCGGACTTCGCCTGGTCGATCGTGGCGTGCGGCGGGATCGGCGGCACCTCCGGGTCGCAGTACACGTCCAGCACCGCGGGCCGGTCCGCCGCGAGCACGCGGTCCCAGGCCGGGCCGAGCTCGTCCGGGTCCCGCACGGTGATCGCCTCCAGGCCGAGCCCGCGGGCGAAGTCGGCGTACGACACGTCGGGCAGTGTCTGCGACTCCTCGAACTTCGGCGCCCCGCCCATCGCCCGCAGCTCCCAGGTCACCTGGTTGAGGTCGTTGTTGTGCAACACGCACACCACCAGCCGCTGGTCGGCCCACCGCTCCCGGTAGCGCGCGATCGTCAGCAGCTCGGCCATGCCGTTCATCTGCATGGCCCCGTCGCCGGTGATCGCGATCGCCGGCCGGTCGGGGTGGGCGAACTTGGCGCCGATGGCGTACGGCACGGCCGGGCCCATCGAGGCCAGCGTGCCGGACAACGAGCCGCGCACGGACCCGCGGATCCGCAGCTGGCGGGCGTACCAGTTGGCCGCCGAACCGGAGTCCGCGGTCACGATCGCGTCCTCGGGCAGCCGCTGCGACAGCTCCCACACCACCCGCATCGGGTTCACCGGGTCGGCGGCCACCATGGCCTGCTGCTCCATGGTCTCCCACCAGCCGGTGACACCCTTCTCCACCGTCTCGCGCCAGCTCCGGTCGGTCTTGCGGTCGAGCCGCGGCAGCAGCGCCCGCAGCGCGGCGCCGGCGTCGGCCACCATGTTGACCTCGGTCGGGTACCGCATGCCGATCAGGGCGCCGTCGAGGTCGATCTGGACCGCGCGCGCCTTCCCGTACTCCGGCAGGAACTGGCTGTACGGGAAGTTGGAGCCGACGATCAGCAGGGTGTCGCAGTCGCGCATCAGCTCGTAGCTCGGCCGCGTGCCCAGCAGCCCGATCGCCCCGGTCACCCAGGGCTCGGTGTCGGGCAGGACGTCCTTGCCCAGCAGCGCCTTGGCCACCCCCGCGCCAAGGACGTCGGCGACCTCGGTGACCTCGGCCGCGGCCCCGCGGGCGCCCTGCCCGACCAGGATCGCGACCTTCTCCCCCGCGTTGAGGATCTCCGCGGCGGCGGCCACGTCGGCGTCGTCGGGCAGCACGGTCGGCGCGAGCAGGCCCGGCGTGCTCGACGGCACCTGCTTGAACTCGTGCGCCGGCGGTTCCCAGGTCTCGGTCTGCAGATCGCTCGGGATGATCACCGCTGTCGGGGCGCGGCGGGTCAGCGCGGTGCGGAAGGCCCGGTCGATCGCGTTCGGCAGCTGCTGCGGCACGTTGACCTCGACCAGGTAGTCCGAGGCCACGTCCTTGTACAACGCCTGCAGGTCCACCTCCTGCTGGTACGCCCCACCCATCGCGCTGCGCTCGGTCTGCCCCACGATCGCGACCACCGGCACGTGGTCCAGCTTGGCGTCGTAGAGGCCGTTGAGCAGGTGGATCGCCCCCGGCCCGGACGTCGCCATGCACACCCCGGGCCGGCCGGAGAACTTCGCGTACCCGACCGCCTCGAAGGCCGACATCTCCTCGTGCCGCGACTGGATGAACCGCGGCGAGTCCTCGGCCTTCCCGAACGCCGCGACGATCCCGTTGATCCCGTCCCCGGGGTAGGCGAAGACCTGCTCCACCCCCCACTCGCGCAGACGGCGCAGGACGTGGTCGCCGACGGTCTCGGCCATGCGTACCTCCTCGGGGGTGCGGACGCTCCCCCTGCGGCTACCCCGTGCGGCCCGGACCACACGGTGCTCCGGGGCCCGAGCCGGTCCTACGGGACCGGCGCAGCCCGGCGACGAGGAGCCCGACCAGCCGGCGCGCGTCGTAGCGGGGGTCGTCCTCGGCGCCGATGCAGAGGTTCCCGACGGCCCGCATGAGCTCGTAGGCCTCCAGGTCGGACCGGATCTCGCCGGCCGCGGCGGCGGCGTCGAGCAGCCGGGCGCAGACGGGGACGAGGCGGTCGAGGAAGTAGGCGTGCAACGCGTCGAAGCCGGCGTCGTCCGAGCGCAGGACGGCGGCGAGCCCGTGCTTGGTGACCAGGAAGTCGACGAACAGGTCGATCCACCGTGCCAGCGCGGCGTACGGGGTGTCGCTGCCCGCCAGCAGGTCCGGACCGGCCTCGGCGCAGGCCTCGACCTGGTGCCGGTACACCGCGATGATCAGGTCCGCCCGGGTCGGGAAGTGCCGGTAGATCGTGCCCGTCCCGACGCCGGCCCGCGCCGCGATGTCCCGGACCGGCGCGTTCACGCCGGCACCGACGAAGACCTCGGCGGCCGCGTCGAGCAGTGCCTTCTCGTTGCGCCGTGCGTCGGCGCGCCTGCGCGGGGGCTGCCCGGCCATGCCCGCACCCACTCCCTCCTCGACAACCGGAACACGGTTCCGTATCGTTGGCGGAACAAGGTTCCGCTTCTGCCCATCATCATGGCAGACCTCCCTCGGAGAGGGGACGAGCTCATGCAGCACACCGCGGTGAGCCACACGGATGCGACGGTCCGGCCGCGCTTCGGGATCATGACCGCGCCGATGCAGGTCGGGTACCAGGACGTCCTGCGGGTCTGGCGCGAGGCGGACGCGATCCCGGAGATCGAGCACGCTTGGCTGTTCGACCACCTGATGCCGATCGGCGGCGACCCGGACGGCCCGATCCTCGAAGGCTGGACGCTGCTCTCCGCCCTCGCCGCGCAGACCCACCGGCTGCGCCTCGGCCTGCTGGTGACCAGCAACCGCTTCCGGCCGCCCGCGGTGCTGGCCAAGATCGCCACGACCGTCGACGTCGTCTCCGGCGGGCGGCTCGACTTCGGGATCGGCGTCGGCTCACGCCCGAGCCACCCGCTGGCCCGGCGCGAGTACGAGGCGCACGGCCTGCCCTTCCACGACACCGCCCACGCGGTGGGCAGCCTGGCGGAGGCGTGCACCGCGATCACCCGGCTGTGGACGGAGGACGAGCCGTTCGACTTCGACGGCACGTACGTGCAGCTCCGAGGCGCCTTCGGCAACCCGAAGCCGGTCCAGCGGCCGCACCCGCCGATCATGATCGGTGGGCGGGCGGCCGCCACGCTGCGCGTGGTCGCCGAGCACGCCGACCTCTGGAACATCCCGGGCGGAGACATCGCCGACTGCGTGGAGCGCAGCGCCTTGCTGGACCGCTACTGCGCCGAGATCGGGCGGGACCCCGCCTCGATCGTCCGGTCGATCCACCTGCCCGTCTCCTACGACCGGCCCGACGCCGCGCGGGCGGCGATCGACGAGGCGCTCGACGCCGGCTTCCGGCACGTCGTGCTCGGCCTGCCGGCGCCCTACCCGGACGGCGTCGCCCGCTGGGTGGCCGACGAGCTGGTGGCGGTGTCGGTCTAGGTCCCGGTCTCGGCACAGGTACCGGCGCCGGTCGCATCAGGAGGGGGTCGGTCCGGCCGTGCGGTCGCGTCGGCGGCGGAGCTGGGCGGCCTGCGCGGGGTCCTGCGGGAGGGCGAGCGCGGCGTCGTAGGCCGCACGGGCGGCGACGCGGTCGCCCAGCCGGTCGAGGAGCTCGGCCCGGGCCGCGTGCCGGAGCGGATAGCGCTCCAGCCCGGCGACGGCGTCGACCGCCTCCAGCCCGGCGGCCGGCCCGTCGCGCTCGGCCAGCGCGGCCGCCCGGTTCAGCCGGACGACCGGTGTGTCCTCGACCTCCAGCAGCACGTCGTACCAGGACACGACCGCCGGCCAGTCGGTGTCCGCCCAGGTCGGGGCCAGGGCGTGGCACGCCGCGATCGCCGCCTGCACCACGTACGGATCGGGCCGGCCGGGGCTGCGCCGCAGGCCCTCCCCGACCAGCCGCACGCCCTCCTCGATCAGCTCGCCGCGCCAGCGCGAGCGGTCCTGGTCGGCGAGCAGCACGGGCATGCCGGCGGCGTCGCGCCGGGCCTCGCGGCGCGAGTCGGTGAGCAGCTCCAGCGCCAGCAGCCCGAGCACCGAGGGCTCCCCCGGCATCAGCTCCCGCAGCAGTCGGGTGAGCCGGACGGCCTCCTCGACCAGGGTCGGGCGGACCTCGCCGACCGGGTCGTACCCCTCCGTGAACAGCAGGTACACCGTCGCGAGCACGCCGCGCAGCCGGTCGGGCAACTCGTGGGCGTCGGGCACGCGGTACGGGATCGCGGCCTTGGTGATCTTCTGGCGGGCCCGCGTCAGGCGTTTCGCCATCGTCTCCTCCGGCACGAGCAGCGCCTGCCCGACCTCGGCGACCGACAGCCCGCACAGCGTGCGCAGGGCCAGTGCCACCTGCGTCTCGTGCGCGAGCGCCGGGTGACAGCAGACGAAGATCAGCCGGAGCAGGTCGTCGCGCACCGTCTCGGGCGGGGGCGGGTCCTCGGGCACCACGGCGAGCGCCTCCTTCCCCGGCCGCGCGGCCTCCCGGCGCAGCAGGTCGACCGCCCGGCGGCGGGCGGTCAGGGTGAGCCAGGCGCGGGGCTGCTCGGGGACGCCGTCGCGGGGCCAGGTCTCGAGGGCGCGCAGCGCCGCGTCCTGCACCGCGTCCTCGGCGAGCGGGAGGTCGCCGAGCTGCCGGACGAGCGTGGCCAGGACCCGGCGGCCCTCGTCGCGCACCAGGCGGACGAGGGCCGCGCGGGCCGGCTGGTCGGTCACCCGGCGTTCGACCCGAAGTCGATCACCGGCCGGACCTCGACCGCGCCGTCCCAGGCGCCGGGGATCTGCGCGGCCCACTTCACGGCCTCGTCGAGATCCGCGCACTCGAGCAGGTAGAAGCCGGTCAGGGCCTCCTTGGTCTCGGCGTAGGGCCCGTCCGTCGCGACGACGTCGCCGCCCTTGCCGCCCTGCACGCGCACCGTGGTGGCGGTGCCGGTCTGGTAGAGCGCGGCGCCGCCGCGCAGGACGGCGGCCGCGGCCTGACCGAACTCGCCGTACTCCTTCGTGACGTCGGCGTACTCCGGCCGGCTCCAGTCGACGTCGGCGTTGTAGATCAGGGCTGCGTACTGGGGCATCGGATCCTCCTGGATCTCTCGCGCCGGCGGGGTCCGGCGTCACCCGAGGGACGAACGGGGACCGGCCGGCGGGGACAGTCGCGAGAAGAATTCTTCCGTCGCCGCCGAACAGGTGCCAGACCGTCGCCCCAGCCCCGCGAGTCGCGCTGTGCCCCCCTCCGCGAGTCGGGACTTCCAGCACCGCGAGTCGGGACTTCCAGCACCGCGAGTCGGGACTTCTGACACCGCGAGTCGGCACTTCCGGGCGTGACGCGGGGAGTCGACGTCAGCCGATGTGGCCGGTAACGGTGATCGTGTCGACCTCCAGCTCCGGCGCCGTGGCGCTGCCGCCGAGCGCGGTGTCGTAGGTCGCGGCGCCCTGCACCGTCACCTCGGCGGTGAAGAGATCACCCTCGACGACCGGGTCGAGTGCACGCCCGCTGCCGGTCAGGATCGTGTTCGTCCCGAAGACCGAGTTCTCCTGCGGGACACCGTCGACCTCGGCACGGAACCGCGTGGTACCGGTCGCGCTGTCGAACTGCGTGACCACGCCGTACACCACGACCTGCTCACCCGAGTGCGCCTCCGGGTCCTTCGCGATCAGCGCCCAGTCCCGCGCGGTCAGCGCCCGCGCCGGCTCCGTGACGAACGGCGACGGCGCGGACCCGAGGTTCACGGCGACCCCCACCGCCACCACGGCGAGCAGCCCGAGGACCGCGACCGTCAGCAGGACGTTGCGTCCCCGACGCGGCGACTTGTTCGCCCGAGGGCCTACGGGTGCCGCGCTCACTTCGCGGTCCCGGTGACGTCGATGGCGGTGACCTGCAGCTGCGGCACGGTCATGGTGCCGCCCATGGTCGTCGAGTACGAGTAGGACCCCGTGACCGTGACCTCCGCCCGGAACAGGTCGTCCTTGACCAGCTGGGCGAAGAGCGTGCCGCTCCCGTTCAGGAACGTGTTGGTCTCGTAGTCGACGTAACCGTACGACGGCTTGTGGACGACGCCGTCGACGTTCGCGCGGAAGGCCGAGGTGCCGGTCGCGGAGTCGAACTGGGTGACCTGACCGTAGACGACGATGCGCTCACCGACGTGGGCGTCCGGGGACTTCGCGATGAGCGCCCAGTCCCGAGCGGCGATCGCCCGCGCGGGAGCCGGCGGCGTGTAGTAGGTCAGGCTGAGCAGCGTCGAGGTCGGCATCGTGTAGAGCGCGGACGGGTACTGGCGGGTGACCGTCGAGTCCTCACCGAGGCGCGCCAGGTCGGACGGCACCGTGAACCCGGCCTGCGTCAGAACCTGACGCGCCCGGGGCGCCGTCAGCCCGACGAGGTTCGGCACGGTCGCGCACGCGGTCCGGGCGCAGGGGTCCGCGTTGACGGTCGCGGTGGGCGCGGCAGGGGCCGACGCCGGGCTCCGGCCCTCCTTGTCGACGACCCCGACAGCGACCAGGACGACGATGAGGACCGCGAGCACTCCGAGGCCGCCGTACACCACGGACGGAGTGCTCAGCCGCCGACGGGTCCCGGACTGCGGGGCCTCGACGTCGGGCGACCCGCTCGGCGGGGTGGTGTCGGTGTGGTGGTCCTGACTGGGCGAGAGGGACATCGGCGCTCCGGACGGTCGAGGGTGGCGACCTGTCCTTCGGCCGAACGGAGCAGCGGATTACTCACATCCTGACGATTCGCCAAAAGTAGGTAAAGCCGGCCCTACTTCGCCCCGAACTCCGCCTTCACCTCGGCCCGCCAGGCCGCGTACTCGTCTCCGCCCGCGAGCCCGAGGGTGCCGATGCAGTCCCCGCAGCGCCCGACGATCCGCAGCAGGGCGACCTGTCCGCACCGGACGCAGGTCTGCGGGAGGGCGGTGGAGGTGTCGTCGTCTGCCACGCGACGAGTGTGCCCCACCGGTCGGCCCGGGGATCACCCGCGGGCCCGCGTGTTCAGCGGAAGATCATGCAGCTGGAGCTGCCCTCGGCGAGCAGCGTCCCCGCCTGGTCGCGGAGGTCGGCGCGGGCGAGGGCGGTTCTGCGGCCCCCGTGCACGACCCAGCCCGTGGCGCGGACGAGGCCGGTGGCGGTGGTGATGCGCCGCAGGAACTTCACGTCCAGGTCGAGGCTGGTGTAGCGGACGCCGGCGGGGAGCGTGGTGTGGACCGCGCAGCCCAGCGCCGAGTCCAGCAGGGTCGCGTAGACGCCGCCGTGGACCGAGCCGAGCGGGTTGTAGTGATGGTCGCCGGGCTCGAGGGTGAACACCGCCCGACCCTCGTCGACCGACTCCAGGTCGAAGCCCAGCAGGCCCGCGATCGGCGGGGCGGGCAGCTCGCCGCTCATCACCGCCCGCATGACCGACAGCCCGTCCATCCCGGCGGCCGCGGCCATGCCGGCCGGGTCCTCCCAGCGGTGGGTGCGCTCGTTCAGGGCGGGCTGGACGTCCGTCATCGACTCCTCCTCGATCGGTGCGGCCCAGCCTAGCTGGATTGCGAACGGAAACCTAGGCACTGACGGGTTCCTCACGCCGGCGGCAGGCCTGCGCGTACGCGGCCGGTGTCAGCCCGATCGCCGCGCCGAAGTCCCGGATGAAGTGCGACTGGTCGAAGTACCCCAGCTCCGCGGCCACCTCCGCCCACGGCCGGTCCTGCTCCTCCGCGAGCCGGGCCGCCGCCTCGTGCAGCCGGTAGCGGCGCAGCACCCACTTCGGACTCACCCCGACGTACCGGGCGAACAGCCGTTGCAGCGTCCGGGCCGGGACGCCGAACCGCGCGACGATGTCCTCGACGCGCGCCACCTCCCGGTCGCGGAGCAGCGCCGCGACGATCCGCCCGACCACGGCGACCTGCGGGTCCGGCTCCGGCCAGCGCGCCCGCAGGAACCCCTCCATCTGCCCGATCAGCTCGGGCACGGGCCCGGTCATCGACTCCGCGAGCGCGTCGGCCGGCGGACCCCACAGGCGCGCCGCGGGCAGCGTGACGTCCGTGATCGTGGAGACGGGCCGGCCCAGGAAGGGCAGGAACGCGCCCGGCCGGAACTTGGTGCCGGACACCCGCCCCTCACCGGCGTAGACGTAGGTGAACCGCTCCCGCCCCACCCCGGCGACCGCGAGCATCCCGCGGTCGAGCACGACGTTGACGCACGGGTGCGGCAGCAACGTGACCGACGCCCGCCGTCCGGGCGGCAGCGCCCACGTGACCACCCAGTGCCGCTCGACGAGCTCGGCGAGGTCCGGCGACGGCGCGTGCCGGTCCAGCCGGAAGTCGACGTCCCGCACGCCCAGGAGGCCGTACTCACTGGTGGTCGACAGCACCCGCACAGCATGCCGCGCCCCACCGACAGAACCGGGACCGCGGACATGAGTGACAGGAGTCACACCACGCGGTTCACTGTCGGTCATGACCACCTACGCGGACCGTCCGTGGCTCGCCCGGTACGACGAGGGCGTCCCGGCCGACGTCGAGCCGGAGTTCCCCTCCGCCCTCGCGATGTGGCGCGCGACCGCGAAGGCGATCCCCGAACGCCCGTTCCTCCACTACTTCCACACCACCCGCACGGTCGGCGAGGTCGACGCGGACTCCGACGCGCTCGCCGCCGGGCTGGTCGCGCTCGGCCTGGAACCGGGCGACCGCGTGGCGGTCTACCTCCAGAACGTCCCGCAGTGGGCCGTCGTGATGCTCGGCGTGTGGAAGGCCGGCGGGATCGTGGTGCCGGTCAACCCGATGCTGCGCGAGCGCGAGCTGCAGGTGATCCTCGCCGACTCGGGCGCCTCGGTGCTCGTGGCGCTGGAGTCGTTGCACCCCGTCGCGCTGCAGGTCCAGCCGTCGACCGCCGTCCGCACCCTGGTCACGACGAGCGAGCTCGACCCCCTCGGCGACGACGGCGTCCCTGGCCTGCTGGCCGGCAGCTGCCGCCAGCGCCCCGCCACGGCCCTCGACTTGCAGGAGCTGATCGCGCAGCACGCCGGCGACCCGCCGCCCGCGGTCCCCGAGCCGGGCCCCGACGACGTCGCCTTCCTCACCTACACCTCAGGCACGACCGGCCCGCCGAAGGGCGCGACGAACACGCACCGCAACGTCGTCTTCAACGCCATGACCTACCGGGACTGGATCCACCTCGGCCCGGACGACGTGATCCTCGGCGTCGCCCCGCTCTTCCACATCACCGGGCTGATCGGCCACCTCGCCGTCGCCGCGCTGACCGGCGCACCCGTGGTGCTGGGCTTCCGGTTCGACGCCGGCACCGTCCTCGAGCTGATCGAGCGCTGGCACGCCACGTTCGTGGTCGGCGCGATCCCCGTGTACATCGCGCTGATGGAGCACCCCGACGCGGCCACCCGGGACCTCTCGTCGCTGACGAAGGTCTACAGCGGCGGGGCGCCCGTCGCGCCGGCGGTCGTGGAGGCCTTCGAGCGCAGGGTCGGCCCGTACATCCACAACGCCTACGGGCTGACCGAGACCACGAGCCCGAGCCACGTGGGTCCGTTCGGCGCTCGCGCCCCGGTCGACCCGACGTCGGGCGCGCTGTCCGTCGGGGTGCCGGTGTCGAACACCGTGGTCCGGGTCGTCGACGACGAGGGGCACGACCTGCCCGTCGGCGAGGTCGGCGAGATCGTGATCGCGGGCCCGCAGGTGGTGCCGGGCTACTGGAACAAGCCGGAGGAGACGGCGCACGCGCTGCCGGAGGGCGAGCTGCGGACCGGCGACGTCGGGTTCATGGACGCCGACGGCTGGTTCTACCTGGTCGACCGCAAGAAGGACCAGATCAACGCGGGCGGCTACAAGATCTGGCCGCGCGAGGTGGAGGACGTCCTGTACGGGCATCCGGCGGTCCGCGAGGCGGCCGTGGTCGGGGTGCCCGACGAGTACCGCGGCGAGACCGTGAAGGCCGTGGTCTCGCTCAAGGCCGGCGCGGAGCTGGAGCCCGACGAGCTGATCGCCTTCGCCCGGGAACGCATGGCCGCCTACAAGTACCCGCGGATCGTGGAGGTCGTCGACGAGCTGCCGAAGACGGTGAGCGGCAAGATCCTGCGCCGCGAGCTGCGCTGACCCCGCCGTGCGCGGTAAGTGGTGCTGGAGCACCACTTGCCGCGCACGGGCGCGTCAGCGCGTGCGGGCCATCTCCTGCAGCCGCCGGATCCGGTCCTCGATCGGCGGGTGCGTGGAGAACCACTTGGCCATCTGGTCGCCCGCCCGGAAGGGGCTCGCGATCATCAGGTGCGACTGCGACACGAGCTGGGGCTCGGGCGGCAGCGGCGCGAGCGCGGTGCCGTACTGCAGCTTGTGCAGCGCGGACGCCAGCGCGAGCGGGTCGCCCGTCAGCTCGGCGCCCGACGCGTCCGCCTGGTACTCCCGCGAGCGGCTCACCGCCATCTGCACGACGCCCGCGGCGACCGGCCCCAGCAGCGCGATCAGGATGGCGGCCAACGGGTTCGGCCGGTCCTCGTCGCCCCCGCCGAAGAGCCCGGCGAACATCGCCATGGTGGCCAGGAAGCTGATCATCGACGCCATCGCGCCGGCGACACAGGAGATGAGGATGTCGCGGTTGTAGACGTGGCTGAGCTCGTGCCCCAGCACCGCCCGCAGCTCGCGTTCGTCGAGCAGCTCGAGCAGGCCGGTGGTGGCGCAGACCGCGGCGTTGCGCGGGTTGCGGCCGGTGGCGAAGGCGTTGGGCGCGTTGGTGGGGCTGATGTACAGCTGCGGCATCGGCTGCCGCGCCCGCTGGCTCAGCTCGCGCACGATCCGGTGGAGCCCGGGCGCCTCCGCCTCCGTGACCGGCCGCGCGTGCATGGCCCGCAACGCGATCTTCGCCGAGTTGAAGTAGGCGTAGCCGTTCATGCCGAGGGCGACGAGCAGCGCGATGATCAGCCCGGCCCGGCCCGCCACCAGTCCCCCGACGACCAGGACCAGCGCGCTCATCCCGCCCAGCAGGACCGCCGTCTTGAGCCCGTTGAGGTGACCGTGCCCATTGACGTGACCGTGCACCGCCTCGCCGCTCCTTCCGCAGGGTTCCTGCCGGGTCAACGACCCGCCCGGAGGCGGTGTTCCGGTCCGCCCGGCTTCACAGCGGACTCACGGGTTCACGGCGCGCACGGGCATCCCGTCGAAGTGGTCGCGCCGGATGTCGATGAACAGCCCGCGGCCCTCGGCGGCGACCGGCCCGTCCGGCCCGTCGAGCCGCGCGGTGCCCGTCGTCCACGTCTTGCGCCCCTCGCGCTCCTCGACCCGGGCCCAGAGGTGCAGTTGCGTGCCGACCGGGATCGGCCTGCGGTAGCTCGTGGTCAGCTCGGCGGTGACGGCCGGGCGGCCGAAGAAGGCCTGCAGCGCACCCATGGTCTCGTCGAGGGCCGCGGCGACGACGCCCCCGTGCACGACCCCGGGCCCGCCCTGCTGCCAGTACGCGACGTCGAGCACCGAGGTGACGGTGAGGTCCTCGCCCGCGACGAAGCTCAGGTGCAGCCCGGGCTCGACGTCCCCGCAGCCGAGACACCCGTCGTGGTGGCGGCGCACCTTCTCCCCCGGTCGGGGCGCGCGGTCGTGGGGCAGCGGACGGTCGTTCACGGTCACCGGCGGACGGTAACCCGCCGGGATGTCAGGATCCCTCCATGACCACTGAAGTCCGCACGACGGTCGAGGACGGCGTCGCGCTGCTCACAGTCTCCAACCCGGCCCGCCGCAACGCGATGAACCTCGAGCTGTCCGAGAAGCTCGTCGCCGCGCTCGACGCGGCGGTCGCCGACCCGGCCGTGGGGGCCGTGGTGATCACGGGCGAGCCGCCTGCCTTCTGCGCCGGCGGGGACCTGTCCGAGCTGCAGGGGGCCGACCCGGCGCGGCTCAAGACCGTCTACGCCGGCTTCCTCGCCGTGGCGCAGTGCCCGCTGCCGACCGTCGCCGCGGTCAACGGCGCGGCCGTCGGCGCGGGCCTCAACCTGGCGCTGGCCTGTGATCTGCGTCTCGCGGGCCCCGGGGCGAAGTTCGACGCCCGGTTCATGCAGCTCGGCCTGCACCCCGGCGGTGGCTACACCTGGATGGTCGACCGGGCGCTCGGTGCCCAGGGGGCCAAGGCCCTGACCCTGTTCTGCGACGTGCTCGACGCCGTCGAGGCGGAGCGCGTCGGCCTGGTCTGGCGGCGGTACGACGACGACGCGGCCCTCCTCGCCGGGGCCAGGGAACTGGCCGGGCGGGCCGCCGCGGCGCCGCGGTCGCTGATCGAGACCACGAAGGCCACGATGCGCGTCACCTCCGGGGCGATTTCGCACCAGGAGGCGACCGAGATCGAGGTGAGAGCGCAGGCTGCGTCCGTACACTCGGAGGAGTTCCGGGAGCGCGTCACGGCGCTCCAGGCACGCATCAGCAAGCGGTAGGGGCGGCCGCATCCCGGCGCCGTTCCGCCCGGACGAACGGAGACCATGTGACGTCGCACTGGGGCCGGGGACACTGGGCGATACCGGGCGTTAACCTCGTCCGGACATTTGTGTTCCCGAGCCGAACCGGGGAATGACCTCGACATGACGTCCAACGACACCGCCGTCACGCCGTCCGGCGGCGAGCACGATGTCATCACGAAGGACCGGGTGGTCATCCGGTTCGCGGGTGACTCCGGCGACGGGATGCAGCTCACGGGTGACCGGTTCACCTCGGAGACCGCGACCTTCGGCAACGACCTGTCCACGCT